>JAYRWZ010000565.1:0-8895 GCA_041917875.1 Chloroflexota bacterium
TACATGGTGTAAGGCATTCTCTTGTTAGTCTTTTTTTATCACGTATTCCACGATATGTGTCCGGCAGCCGAAATCTTTTTGGATAAAGTGACTTGTCAGCAAAGAATGGTAATGCTCTTAGTTCACTTGTACATATTAAGCGACATTTACTAATGACAGCCAATGCAATGATATGTGGGTCATCAAAATCCGGCGACTTTATTTTATGTTGGATTGATTGTTGGTATTTGTCAACTTTTTCATCATCAATGTTTGTAATCTTAATGTTTTTTCTTACCAGTTCTGAAAGTATTGGTAATGCATTTAATCTGCGCTTCCCGTCGCTACTTTTTATCAATCCGAGTTCTTGCTTGTACTTTGATCCCCCAATGACAAGGTATCCTTTATTTCGGATTATCCAATCATAGACCGGTTTGAAATTAGGGTGTTCAGCATTATCATGTTTGAAAACTTTGGTAAATGTATTTGTATCAATAATTATACACATGCTACATCTCCAATAATGCCATTGCTTCGTTCATAAAGAATTCTCGGAAGCTCTCGGGTTGATTATCAGGATAGAGTCCGTTTTCATCAAGCTCTAAGCAGGTAAGTTTGTTCCCTTGTTGTGTTCGTTCGAAATATAGTACTTGAGATGTTACCTTGTACCGGGATTTTCTTTGTGCAATTCTGAATCTATCAATCATGAAGTCGCTGTGTGTTTCAATAACGAATTTATGATTGGATTCAATGACTTGATTGTGAATAAACTCACCAACAGCGGCTTGTGCTTTGGGATGGAGATGTACTTCCGGCTGTTGAATTGCGAAGAATGTATTTTTGATTCTGCTAAGGATTTCGATGACTATGGGCAGTGCTTGAGAAACACCGTATCCGACATTCGTTATTTTTCTGTGTGAATCATTGTCAATCTCAATCTGAATTTCAAATGGAGCATTTTTTTCATCCCCAAACTTTTTGGCATGTACACTGTTAAAGAGTCCACTTTCTTTACCAAAGCGATTCATCGAATGAGTAAGATCATTTCCTTTTTTTTCGCCCTTTTCTTCAATATCTAACAATATGTAGGGTATATGTTTTCCTTCGGGAGAATATTCACGTGATCTGCGGTCATAGGTGCGTTCAGGTTTAGATCGTATGGGGGAAATCCATACCAAGTTTGGGATCATCAAATGATTAAAAAACAAATGAAGTAAGACTTTGTTTTTGGACATCGTATCCATATTCCTAACGTATATTGCTATAGCATTTTTTACTTTTTTAATCGAAGTAAAACAGCCATTATTTCGCTCTATGTCTTCGATGTAACCATCGTCAAACATTTTATATCCTACAGACTTTTGAGAATTATGTTCTTTAAAAAGTAATTGGAACCTGTCCACCCCGGTTTTGTTGATTTCATTAAGAATTTTTATGTTTCGCTTTCTATTTTTGACTTGTAATGAGGCGACAAAGCTGTCAAAATCAAATATGAGTTTCGAAATGACAGGAGCATTGTCATCATCGGCAACAAAACGAGCAATAAACGAAGGCATGAAAGATAAAATATCTTCGTCATTTCTTTCATCACTTATATTGTTTCTGTAAAACCCAATATCAAAGTAACTTTCTGTTGTTAACTCTTGAAAATGTCCTAAATCGAACCCACTTTTTGATCTAAAATCACATTGGTCATAAAAATCAGAATTAGATAAAAGTTCGATTAAGCTCAGTATAGACGTTTTTCCTGTGCTATTTTCACCGACAAAGAAATTTACATCTTTTAAGGGAATATAGGTGTCTTTGAAGCCACGAAAATTATTAACATAAAGGGTAATCATGGTATTATTGTTTAATTGGAATAAAGAGACAGCCGAAGTATAGTACTTTATTTATACTCCGGCTGTTCTATCAATTATTTATCTTCCTGCGATGAGGTTGAGTGCGCTTCCGGCTTTGAACCAACCGATTTGTTGTTCATTCATGGTGTGTTTTAGCTCGATGGTGTCTGTGGTGCCATCGCTGTGATTGACGGTGAGATTGATGTTTTCACCTGTTTTGAGTGTTGCGATGTCAATGGATACTTTGTCATCTTCGCGTATGAGTTCATAGTCCGCGGTGTTGACAAAGGTGAGCGGTAACATACCTTGTTTTTTGAGATTGGTTTCGTGGATGCGTGCAAAGGATTTGACGATGATGGCTTTGCCGCCAAGGAATCGCGGTTCCATTGCTGCGTGTTCACGTGATGAGCCTTCGCCGTAGTTTTCTTCGCCGATGACGACCCATGCAATGCCGCGCGCTTTGTAATCGCGTGCTACGGCAGGGACTTCGTTGTATTCGCCGGTGAAGATGTTTTTGACGGAGTTGGCTGTGTCATTGGCGTAGTTGATTGCGCCGATGAGCATGTTGTTTGATATATTGTCTAAGTGCCCGCGAAAACGTAGCCACGGTCCTGCCATGGAGATGTGGTCTGTTGTACATTTGCCTTTTACTTTGATGAGTACGGGCATATTGTTGTATTCTTCGGGGTTTGGTGCTTTGAAGGCTTCGAGTTTTTGCAGACGATTGGATTCGGGTGCAATGACCACTTGCACGGCTGAGCCGTCTTCTGCCGGAGCAACAAAGCCATTGGCGTCGGGTACGAATCCGCCTTGGGGCAATTCTGTGCCGACGGGTGGATTGAGTATGATGCCGTTGACGGGTTGTTTGGTGAAGTCAATGGTCAGGTCGCCTGTGAGAGCAAATCCGATGACTGTTTCGGGCGATGCCACGAAGGCATGTGTTTCGGGATTGCCGTCATTGCGTGAGGTGAAGTTTCTGTTGAATGATGTGATGATGGAGTTTTTGTCTCCTTTTTGTACATCATGGCGTTTCCATTGTCCTATACATGGTCCGCAAGCATTGGCAAGAACGGTTCCGCCGACGGATTCGAGTTTTGCAAGAATGCCGTCACGTTCGATGGTTGCGCGTACTTGTTCCGATCCGGGTGTGATGGTAAATTCACTTTTTGTTTTGAGTCCTTGTTGTGCAGCATAGTCTGCTATTTCAGCAACGCGGCTCATGTCTTCATAGCTTGAGTTGGTGCATGAACCGATGAGCCCGACGCGAAGTTCTGCGGGCCAGTTGTTTTGTTTTACTGCTTGCACAAATTCGCTGATGGGCATTGCACGGTCTGGTGTGAATGGTCCGTTGACATGCGGCTCAAGCGATGTAAGGTCTATGTGGATGACTTGATCGTAGTATTCGTCGGGGTTGGCAATGACTTCATCGTCGGCGCGGAGATGTTCTGCCACTTGACGTGCTAGATTTGCTACATCGGCGCGATCGGTGGATTCAAGATAGCGAGCCATGGATTCATCAAAGGGGAAGATGGAGGTTGTGGCTCCGATTTCAGCACCCATGTTGCAGATTGTTCCTTTGCCTGTTGCACTGAAGGAGGCACATCCGTCGCCAAAGTATTCGACGATGGCACCTGTGCCGCCTTTGACGGTGAGGATACCTGCTAATTTAAGTATGACATCTTTTGCCGATGTCCAACCATTCATTTTTCCGGTTAATTTTACTCCGATGAGCTTTGGCATTTTTAGTTCCCAGGGCAGACCTGCCATGACATCAACTGCATCAGCACCGCCAACACCGATAGCAATCATTCCAAGACCACCGGCATTGGGTGTATGAGAATCTGTGCCAATCATCATGCCGCCGGGGAAAGCATAATTTTCGAGGACGACTTGATGAATAATGCCTGCACCGGGCTTCCAAAATCCGATTCCGTATTTGTTGGAGACCGAGCCAAGGAAGTTGAAGACTTCGTCATTTTCGACTAAGGAGTTAGCTAAATCTGATTGCGCTCCATGCTCAGCTCTGATGAGGTGATCGCAGTGAACGGTTGAAGGCACGGCAACTTTGGGAATACCTGCACTCATGAATTGGAGTAAGGCCATTTGTGCCGTAGCGTCTTGCATAGCCACTCTGTCGGGAAGAAAATCAACGTATGCCTGTCCGCGAGCGGGAACGTTTTTCAATTGTGCGGGAGTTCCGTCAATATGAGCATAGAGGATTTTTTCCGCAAGAGTTAACGGTTTACCCACAAGAGTACGTGTTTCCGCCACACGTTGAGCCAAGCCGTCATAGACTTTGCGAATCATGGAAATGTCAAAAGCCATAGAAGTAACCTATAAATAAATGAAATAATCGGCGGCTACCGTTCCGCCTGTTTTTTTTTATAATTGTTTTTATGATCTGTTTGTACGATTACGTGACGCTAATGTACGCATTCTCCCGAATCTACCACAAAAATACTAAGTTGTTACGCTGTTCACGAAGAAACCGGATGAAGCCGGAGTAGATTTCGATGGTATCGAATCTGTGTTGAGCTACCTTTGTTTCCGTGTGAGCGTACTGTTTATGTATAGTTCCTTTTGTTCACCAAAGCCAATAATTGCAGTGCCGTGTCCCCAAAATCGAAACATAACAATTGCAAAAAACATTGTTGTACGTACAAGAAAATGTGTGTCTTTGTTCATTATTATCCCAAACATAGTGTGATGATATTGAGTCAAGCACGATGACATTGTCAATGCAATTTACAACCTCACTATCATAGATACAGAAAATGAAAGGTGTGTCATTGACGATACGATAGGAATAACAGTATTTTTTTCATCAGAGATCGTTGATCCAATGATTGAGTATTGCTCCAAGTCATAGAATGAATGCTGAAGTCGAGAATCTATCCGAAGGGTGAGAGATTTTGATGTTTGAATGTCGGTACCCAAGCCGAATGTGGGATCTAATGAGTACAAGGAATTTATTTGAGGGTTATTCCGGCTTAGTTTTAAGTATGGTATATTATTCATATACGATATTGACTCGGATCTAACTGTTTCCGAATACCCGATCAAATACCGTAAGCCGGCTGAAATGTACGGTTTAAACGAGCTACCTTCAATTGGCAATGAAAACCGTAGTAATAAGGGTAAGTGCACATAAGAATATTCATGCGTGATAGTCATATTAGTTCTTTCCGGGTAAATGCCTTCTGCCGTCACATTATATTGATCCTTGATTCTTGTTGAAACTCCCGGTTCAAAAAGTAGTCCGAAGAACTTTGAAATAGATTGATCAACCACACCACCAACTATGAGCCCTACATGTCGAGATTCATCGTTTAGTGAGTAAGAAGTCCTTGCTTTATGCAGTGGAATATCTGCGCCTGCTCTGACACCTACATAAGTGGGACCACATCCGGTGACGAGTATAGAGGCGAGCAAGAAGGATAAGAAAGTGAATATTTTGTTTATTATCATTATGTTATAGTTTTTGCTCATACCAACATGAATATAGGTTTCGGAGACCTAATACATATATTATTTTTCAGGTGACATTCATTAACAAACATTTGCTGAAGCAACTGATACGTCTCAATTGCATAATCAAAAGCAAAATTACAATAACAAAGCCAATAATTTTTATCATCTGCCGGAATAGTGTCTAATCACATCAAAAGTGTGATATGTCTTCATTATGTGGCATTTTTGCATTCAACTCATATACAAATATCATGAAAATAAGGAATATTGTTCTCTTTCTCATAGTACAAGTTTTAAGTTCACTCATAGTTTTTGGTCAAGACTTGCACAAAGAGTTACGCTTTGACGGCGGGTATCTGTATAATTGGACGGGTGCGGGGTATCAGAGCTTTGGGCTTGAATCTCCTTTACCTTCAAGTAATTTTGTGACCTTCCGTTTCATTGACGGTGGGGGCGAGGCAGCAACGGGTGGTTTATCATATTTGTTCCCATTGAGTGAGCGTTTGCGTTTGGGCGGTCGTTTGGGATTGGATAATCGTCGGAGCAATCTAGTAGATTATTCTTTACCGGAGCAACCGAGAATTAATCTTTCAATGACTTATGTGACTCTTGAACCCCTGATAGAATATGCTGTGATGAAAAATCTGGGCTTGCAATTTCGTCCGATTCTTGCCTTGAAAAATTCGGCATCGTTTGAATATATTCAAGAAAATACAATGCCATCCGTTCGAATCGCCGGTAGGGAACTTACCGATGTACCAACATTTTCGTATGGGTTTGCATTGGGGACAAATTATAGATTTAGCATAGATAAAAGAAATCAGTGGCATGTGATGCCTTTTATAGAGGGCAGCTGGCTTTTTAATCAGAGGTCTGCAAATTCAGGTCAACAGCAAAATCCACTCACCGATGTATTGTCAACTATATCGCTGCGGGTGGGTGCTTCGATAGCATTTTCTTTCGGCACAGAACCCGTTTATGAACCCGAGCCGCCGCGTCAAAATCCATTTATTGGTCTATCCTTTTTTATTCCATCGCAAGGTACAATACTGACACGTCCCACTGAAGAGTACTTTCCTTTGAGTAATACTGTGTTTTTTGATGCCGGATCAACAAAAATTCCGGCTCGATATTCACAATTAGGCGCGGAATCTGCAAAAAGATTTGATGAAAAAAATATCGAAAATGTAAACTACAGTTCCGGCATTAACAGACAAGGGCGAATCTCTGCACAATCAAATGCATATTATCATATTCTGAACATTTATGCCTCACGATTACGTAAAAATCCTTCGCTCACATTACGATTGACCGGTTATGGAATGTCTATGGATGAATCATTGACTTTAGCAAAAAATATTAAGGATTATTATGTACAGAGTCACGGCATTGTTGCGAATAGAATTTTTGTAGAATCCGGTATTCAAGAAGAGCAAGGTCAGAAAAAGGTACGATCATCGGAAGAACGTCGTGTGGAAATTCAGCCGGGGATTCCAACGGCAGCCGCCCCTGTGCGTTTAAGTATGATAGAAAATTCTCCATTTGATAATGATATACTCATTTCCTTAGAAGCCCGTGACAGTATTGCATCATGGAAAATGCGTGTTATAGGAGAAAAATTTGACATGTCATTTGGTCCATTCACAGAATTAACACAAAGAATAGAACCTACCGTTTTGTTAGGTACAAAAGCTCTTGGATATTTTAATGCAACAGTAACGGCAATCAAGAAAGATGGAACTATCCAGACAGCGGAAAAAGAATTTAAACTTGATAGAAAAAGAATCGAGAAAACAGCGAAGCGTTTTACGGTATTATTTGATGAAAAACAATCGTTGGTATCATCAACTGAAGAAAATTATATACGAAACAAGATTGCACCGCTTTTGACAAATAATGAAAAAATCATTATTCATGGACATGCCGACGGGGAAGGTGATAAGCAACAACTATTTCTTTTATCAAAAAAACGTGCTGAATATGTGCGAGATATTCTTCAAAAAGAACTCAAAAAACGCGAAGTTTCCTGTGAGATTCAGATAGTTCCATTTGGTGATGATAAAACGTATGCAATGGTTAGCAGTGCTTTACCTGAGGGGAAACAATACAATCGAAGTGCCATCATAGAAGTCATTCCCTTAGAAAAATAATGGTGACTCCTTTCAAAGAGCCACCATTCACATAGGTCAGTTTACTTTCAATATAAGTCAGTTTACTTTATTTTCTCATATTCAGCAACCAATTCCTTTCCAATTTCATTGATTTTGGCATCAGGGTGTCTGTTAAATTCATAAGGGTATCCCCAATAAAGAAGTTTGTCATTTTCATAGACAGCAAAGTAATCAGAAAGAAATCCTGCTGAAGAAATTTCATAGAATTGTACAAAATACTTATTTGAAGGTGCTGAGTTAAGTCTAATCTCAAATTCCTTTACAGGTGCTTTTGTTACGATACTTGCAACCTCACTCCGAGCCATACCTTTTTGTATTGTATTAGCATCGATTAATGTAAATCTATGACAAGATATTAATGATGATGTACAGAAAATGACTACGATAAATAGTTTCATAATAAATTATCCTTAGTTAATCTTTAACAACATGTTTGTAAATTTCAGACGAAAGTTCAGCGATGTCGGGATCTTCTGACTTGGAAAAGTCATTTTTCATACCCCAATAGAGTAATTTGTTTTGATGATATAAAAAATAAAAATGGTTTGTCTCAAGCCGTTCACTTGAAGAATTGGGAGAGACGTTAACAACTCTTCCTGTAACTATATCAAAAACAACAACATAATAATCTTGATTTTTATAATTTATACTAAACTTATCAACTGGTTCTATATCTACAAATTTATCAACTTCTGTTCGATTTATGCCTTTGTATAGCATGTTAAGTTGATCGTCTGAAACAAACTTAGAAGAACATGAAGACATATTCATCGCAAGAATTAATAAACTTAACACAAGACTTTTTTGTAACATACTAACCACCTGTAAATTAATGAATAATATTTGTAAAATCCTAACCTATATATTCAGAACTAACTGATTCCGAACCGTCAGCCATATTTTTTATTTTGTATTGCTTTGTACGCATCTCTTCTTCGCCAATGACAATGACAGTTTTTGCACCTATCTTATTCGCTTCACGCATTTGTGCTTTTAATGAGCGATATTGAAGATCGGTGAGTACTGATATGCCATGACGACGCATACGCATTGCCATAGTTTGCACACATTCGCCCACAGATGTATCCATTGCAACAACATAACAATCAATAGGAGGGTGTATAAATATATCGGGTCTGATTTTTTGTAAAATCATAATAATGCGATCCATTCCTAAAGAAAACCCGACTGATGGCGTATGCTTCCCTCCAAAATACTCGAACATAGAATCATAACGCCCACCTCCGCCAAGAGCATCTTGTGATCCCAGATCTGTGCTCGTAAATTCAAATACCGTATGGGAATAATAATCTAATCCGCGAACAAGAGATTGTGCTATGGTATAGGTATATCCATTTGCTTCAAGAATTGAAAGAACTTTAGCGAAATGTTCCTTGCTTTCATCCGATAAATAATCAGAGAGAATTGGTGCA
>JAYRWZ010000566.1:0-5019 GCA_041917875.1 Chloroflexota bacterium
TAGCCAGATAAACATTTGGAGTATGGACAATAGTCATCGGGTTGCGCATAGTAGGAGCAGAAATAAGATAGGGAAAATCTTTGTGATTTGTAGGTAATATAGCTGATTGTCCTACTAAAAGTTCCCCATAAAATTGTTCACGTATAATGGTTTGAAGATCCTTTTCAATATGCCACCCAAGATTTTTGGAAATAGCAAAGTCAATACCGCCATTCATTGCACCGAAACTATTGGCGGGACTTACAAGTGCATCGCAAGGGTAACTAAAAACATCTCCTAAAATTACTTCAACATTAGGAATTCCTGAAAATGTTTTGCCCCAACATTCTACAAGATTTTCATTAATGTCAATGAGTTTGTATGTAATCATGTCATTTAAAATATATGAAGAAAATAAATTTTGATGGACTATACTGTGAACTACATTGTATCAATGTGAATAATACAATGCAATTATTTATTTCATTTTAAGAATAAAAATGTCACTATCTCCGACGTCCGTTAGCTTCACCTTATACTTCCCGAAATCAAAATCTACAGTGTCGCTAAAAACACCTGTTATACAGATGTTACCTGCGGCATCAACAGAGATAGAATTCGATTCATCAGAGCCTTTCCCTCCAAAAGATTTTGCCCATAGGAAATTACCATTAGCATCTAATTTTTGAATGAATATGTCAGATTCACCAATAGCTGAAAGAATATACACACCTGTTCCCGGGTCAAAATCTACGGTATCATTAAAACTTCCTGTAGTATAAACATTTCCTTCATTATCAACGGCTATAGTATTCACAGCATCGAAACCCTCCCCACCGACAGAATTTACCCAGTCAAGTGTTTGGGCATGTGTCTTTGCTGTGAACAGAAAGCAGAGCAGGGCAGCGGATGCTGTTACGGCTTTATTGTACCATAATTGGGTTTTCACATAAAGAAATGTATCTTTCGCGCCAACAGATGTGGCAGCACAGAGGAGCTTTGTGTCTGCGTCCGACATAGTGTAGATACGATTAATCATGCTTTCCATCGCTATATCCTTAAATGTGTGTAATCTAAGAATTGTTTTCCATACGGCAATTACTGTTTCTATTGTAAAATAGTCTCGTTTTCTAAGCAATATAGGATGTTTCGTCTCTGATATTGATAGTTTTCTTTGTCATCATAACCGATTTTTATATCATCACAACCATGTTTTATGTACCAAAGGTTGTTTTCTCTACAAAAAGAATCAAAATTGTATTAACTAACTGTGCAAACTTAGCAAATAGTATGTTTGCAGCTATGTCAAAAACCATAAAATATATGTCAAATATATGTTGATGAGCATCAAAAGCCATGTTTTGAGCAAAAAGAGTCGTGTTTTGAGCAAAAAGAGGTGAAGAATGAGTAAAAGAAGCTTCTGTTGATGCTGCGTACGCTTCTGTTGATGCTGCGTACGCTTCTGTTGATGCTGCGTACGCTTCTGTTGATGCTGCGTACGCTTCTGTTGATGCTGCGTACGCTTCTGTTGGTGCTGCGTACGCTTCTGTTGATGCTGCGTACGCTTCTGTTGGTAATTAGTACACTCTTGTTGGTCATAGATATGGTGTTGTTGGATAGGGTTTGGTTTTTGTCGTGTGCGGTTTGGTTTTTGTCGTGTGCGGTTTGGTTTTTGTCGTGTGCGGTTTGGTTTTTGTCGTGTGCGGTTTGGTTTTTGTTGGGTGCGGATTGTGTTCTGTTGGCCGTTGAATCAGCTCCGTAGGAGCGAAATCTTAATAGAAAATGAAAACCGCAAAAAACAAACAAACTCCGCAGGAGCGAAATGTGGTATGCAATGGTTTTGATGGACATGGTTCTATTATGATGTCATCCCTAAGGGTTTTTGTTATGTGCGGATTATGTGAATCTATCAGTAAGTTACCATAGGAAGTCGTAAGTTTAAAGATATAAACGAGCTGTGATAAATGAAGATGTAAACATTGCTGTTAATGTTGATGTAGATGGACTTAAAGCGACCGGCTCAATTCGAGGATTACCCTCGCGATAATAATTCAGATGTACTTCGAGACCCAATGAAAATTTTTTACCAAGAAAATATTCACCCCCAAAAGTACCTGCAATATTTAATGCCGTAGTATGGACTGATGTTGCGTTTATTGTTGAGTTACTCATTAGTTCCGATTTTTTAGCACTTAAGAGAAAAGAAGGGCGAATACCGATATTTAATTGCACATTGTTGCCTATTTCAGATGTATATATGAAACCCATTCCTAGTCGCATCAAAGATTCTGACTGAGTTTGAGTAGCAGTAAATTGCTCGTCTTTCGATTCACTGGAGTAAGTGCTCCGGCTAATACCGAATACAGGTTCAATCCGAATATGTTCGATGATATCAAACGGTAATAAAAATTCGGGCACAATCATTGACTTTTGTGCAGCAGAATTTTCTTTGATTGGAGCAAGAAAAGACAGAGCAGCACCAAGACCTATGCGCATCGAAGATTCTTGACTTTGAGCACTTGTTAAAGAGGGTACGATGATTGCTAAGAAGGCAGAAATAATTGTTAGATTTTCTTTCATGAAGAAACCTCAATTTATGTATTTAGATTGGTTGTGCGCTAAGATAGATAATTTTTTTTACATCTATGCAATGTTTACTCAAGATAGGAAGCAATCAATACGAACCTATAGTGATTGAAGAGATTTTCATGATTGATTTTCTTGACTTGTTAGGATTGAAACACGAAAAATGCTTAAACCACATAGTGTCGGGTATATCATTGTGTTCTTGCTAAGCTGTGCTTTATGGCGATTTGGGCAATGTACAATGATGTGAATGGCGAGTTTCAGTGTAGTGTGCATATTGGAAGTTCTAATGAAGTGGTGTCTTGTACGTCAAGGGTTCACAATTTGTAAGGAAGTAAGGTTTGGAAGATTCACGAAAATATTTACAGCCGGATGTAGTGGCGCAGCTTTCGAGTATTGAGTTGCGTGCTCGTCTTGTTGTCGAGGGATTTATCACGGGTTTGCATAAGTCTCCGTACCATGGATTCAGTGTTGAGTTTGCAGAGCATCGCCAATATCAACCGGGTGACGATTTGCGTTATATGGATTGGAAGATAGTTGGTCGTTCGGGACGTTATTACGTGAAACAATTTGAGGAAGAAACGAATTTGCGTGCGATGATTTTCTTGGATTGCAGCGGCTCGATGCGCTATCAATCGAAAGGTCATATCCGTAAGTTTGATTATGGAGCTTATGTTGCCGCCGCATTAGCTATGTTGATGATGAAACAACAAGATGCAGTAGGGCTTGCTTTATATGATCGAAGTGTTCGTTCCTTTTTGCCTGCTCGGAGTAAGCAATCATATATTCGTGAGTTAATTAAGTCAATCGGCATGGCTGAGCCTTCTGAGCAAACCGGCACGGCCGAAGCATTGAATGGCTTGGCTGAAAGAATGGGGCGGCGTGGATTGGCAATTATAATTAGTGACTTTTTTGATGATACTGATTCGATAGTGCAGGCATTGAAGCATTTTCGTCATCGTCATCATGAGGTGATTGCCATGCAAATATTAGACCCTCGTGAGCTTGATTTTAAGTTGGGTAGTGATGTGACACTTATTGATATGGAAACGGGCGAGAAGTTAATGACACAGCCGCAACATATCGGAGCATCGTATCGAGAAGCATTGCTTGCTCATAATGCTACCATTAAGCGAGAATGCTTTCAGCGCGGGATTGATTACATATTGATTGATACTTCTCAACCTTTTGATATTGCATTACGTGAGTATTTGGCACGTCGCCGTCGTTTATAATTTTTTATAGTGTTGATTTTTTTAGTGTTATGGGTTTAACAGCTTTTATTGATATAGGATGTGTGTTGACCATGTCGTCTTCGAATAATCGTTTGTCCGGACATTCGATGAATAATGTGGGCTTATTGCATAATGCAGCTCTTGTGTTTGATGAGCATATACAGTGGGTTGGTACTATGTCAGACTATGTATATCGTCGCAGCTTGGGTGATTGGGATAAAGTGCAAGAAATTTCGTTGAAAGGGCACTGTGTGATGCCGGGTTTTGTAGATTCACATACACATATAGTGTTTGCAGGTAGTCGAGCGAATGAATATGGTCGTCGTTTGCAGGGAGTATCATATCAGCAAATAGCTGCTGAAGGCGGAGGGATACTTTCTACGATGCGCGCCGTTCGGAATGCCGGTGTGGAGGAATTGGCAGAGATGGGAATGCGATATGCTATGTCGGCAATGCGTTATGGTACAACCAGCATAGAAATTAAATCTGGCTATGGATTGAGTGTTGCTGCTGAGTTGGCACAATTAAGAGCAATTCGTTTGGTACGTGAACAAGTGCCGATGCGTGTGATGTCAACATTTTTGGGTGCGCATGATATTCCGCCCGAATTTAGAGAGAATCGTAAAGGATATATAGATATATTATGCGAAGAGATGCTACCCGTGATAGCCGAAGAAGGTTTGGCTGATTTTTGTGATATATTTACAGATACCGGCTACTATACAATATCAGAAACCGAATATATTTTAGGCACCGCAAAGCAATATGGTCTTCAATGCAAAGTTCATGCTGATGAATTAAGTGGCGTTGGGGCGGCGGAGTGTGCGGTGCGCCTTGGCGCAATTTCAGCCGATCATTTATTATGTATTTCAAAAGAGGGTATGGAATCTATGGCGGCATCGGCAACAGTGGGGACATTATTGCCGGGAACAGCATATAATTTGCGTTTGGACTATGCACCGGCAAAAAAAATGATAGAAGCCGGTATGACATTAGCATTGGCAACGGACTGCAATCCGGGGTCTTGCTTGAGTGAAAATATGCAAATGATGATATCGCTTGCTTGCACAAATATGAGAATGACCGTAGAAGAAGCCTTAGTTGCAAGTACAATTAACGGTGCAGCGGCATTGGGCTTGACAGAAAAAGGTCAATTATCACCGGGTAAAGAAGCCGATATGATTGTTATGGAAGGTGATGAATATGCTAATATTGCATA
>JAYRWZ010000567.1:0-1573 GCA_041917875.1 Chloroflexota bacterium
AATATTTGGTCGTGCCACCGGCTAAGGTAATATCGAGCGTGCGCGGTTGTGTTTGTGTCCACGCAGTGCTTGTACCAAAGAGTATGATGATGATAATGATGAATCTTTTCATTGTTGAAACTATGCTTTTTCTGTCAATCGCGATAGTATAGCAATCACAATGCCATAAGATTATTCAAGCCATGAATACCTCTATGTTTCATACACAATCGTATGGACAAACAACACTCATCATATTGTTGGATATTTATTCATAATATTGATATTTTATACCCAAATTTTCTAAAAATATCGCTCATGCTTTTATTAAAAATTTCTGTTATAAATAATCTTCACACAATATAGTTAATTTCATAATTACAGCGACAACAGATATTTTTACGGTAGTGTTTCCTGATATGTAACTATCAAAAAAATATACAATTACACAATAATATCATGACAGTTAATTCTCCCGAATCGTGGAGAAAGGACAAGTGTAAGCACAACAAAATTCTTGATATATAAACTATTGTCACTTAGGCAGTAAAAAAATCTTTCCCTCTTCCCCCCAAAAATAATTTGGTGAACAAAGCTTTTCTTCGTAAGTTGCATACAGTGGTTTACCAAGTGCTGCGTCCAATGTACTTTTCGCAACAACGTGTACCACTGCAACTATTCAGTCATATCCAAAAAGGTGAGCTATGGAACACTTTCATACTCATGAAAAACCACAACTTCTGTACAGTAATGCCGCACATCACAGGCAGCGGCAGGCACTTCTACTGTTACGACAGCGACTTCGATAAGTGATTTATTTTTAATGAATTATGTGATTTACGTTTCGTAAGTCACGGCAATGACTATTCTCAACAGGACATAAAAAATCCCCTCCCAACATCGAACTATGGCTCAAAGTCTCGCCAACCCAACGCCATAAGACAATGTATTTCTGAAAGGGGTATTATTCACAATCAATACGGAGTACGACTATGAATACATCGTAAAATTATGAAAAAAAGTTTGCTTACGCTCTATTCTCTCTTTGGGGAAATGTACACTACACTTTCACAAGTTGACTAACAACTAATTCTATTAACATATTGAAAATAAAAGCAATGAACACATTTTTGATAATGTTTGCAAGGGCACGAAGAAGTAAAACACTACACTTCTTACTCCGTACCTCTGCTCTATACTGCATAATATGTATGAGCATACTCACAATAGCTAATGGGCAAGAAAACCCTTGCGAGCCCGATGATTGTGGAAATCCAAAACCTCAATGGGAAAATGGTCCCGATTACGAAATACTTCTTACAGCATTGTCCCCTCCATGTACATTGACAGTACAATATCAGCATAGGCAATGTGGTTTGCGACGTGATATCAAGATAAATGATGTTATAATACAAGGGAATTGTAGTTCTCTCGATCCAAATTATATTCTTAACTTGGCAACCAATTTACTTATTCAATCAAATCCGAGCAATTGGCCCATTGGTACAGTTGAAGCCCCAACACGCTGGCGTGTCATTCGATATGGCTGCGTGAGAGTTCAAAATTATGGAGGTGATCTGAATGCTGTTTCTCC
>JAYRWZ010000568.1:0-2864 GCA_041917875.1 Chloroflexota bacterium
AAGGAAACGGGAACACCTTCCAATGGAACATGTTTGCGCAGGCAGCGTTCCAAAAACCGTTTATATGAATCGGGAATATCTTCAGGGTGATTACTGAAAAATGCAAAAACGGGCGGTGCCGTATTCGTTTGTGTAATATAATTGATGCGCAAGCTGTTGCCCCGTATTGCCGGTGGCGGGGTTCTGTCAATATCTTCCAAAAGTGCATCATTCAAAAATGCCGTCGAGCTTCGATGCAAACGCCGCTGCTGAATTTCTTTAGCCATTTCAACTATTTTTGTCAGTCGCTGTTTTGTATGCGCCGAAATATAGAGTACGGGGATATAATCATAAGTGCGTAATTCTTCATGCACCATCTTTGTGAAGTTCGACGCAGTATTAGTTTCTTTTTCAACAAGATCCCATTTATTTACTGCTATAATAACACCTTTTCTTGCTGCAACGGCATCACCGATAATTCTTTTGTCTTGAAGTTCCAGCCCGCGGGTGGCATCAAGCACCACCACGACAATGTCGCTTCGTTCAATGGCTCTGCCGGTACGCATGGTGCTGTACATTTCTAAGTTTTCATCAATTTTACTTTTTTTACGAAGACCTGCCGTATCAATCAGCACAATTTCTTCACCATAATATTTGAGCACACTGTCAATGGCATCTCTTGTTGTTCCGGCTATATCGGTAACAATAGAGCGTTCCTTCCCAAGCAGTGCATTGGTAATAGAAGATTTACCGACATTGGGGCGACCCACAAGCGCGATTTTTAATCGAATATCTTCCGGCTCATCAACATTTGGAGCAAAATCTTTAATGACTTCATCAAGAAAATCGCCGGTGCTTCTGCCATTAAGACCTGAAATAGAAAATGGTTCGCCAAGTCCTAATTGATAAAATTCATGTGCAGATAAATCTAAAGAAGGATTATCGCATTTATTTACAGCTAAGGTGACGCGCTTTTTTGTACGTCGTAAAATTGAGGCAATATCGCGGTCTGTAGCAGTAACGCCATCTTTGGCATCACACACAAAAACAATAGAGTCGGCTTCTTCAATAGCCATTTGGGCTTGTTCGCGAATGGCTTTTTCTATCACATCATCGGAGCGCGGAACAATGCCGCCTGTGTCAATAATGGTGAAACGTCGTCCATTCCATTCCGCATCGGAATAAATGCGGTCTCGGGTCACTCCCGGGGTGTCTTCAACTATCGCTTCTCGACGTTGGATTATTCGATTAAATAATGTTGATTTTCCTACATTAGGACGACCGACTACGGCAACTAAATACATAAGATTTTATTTTGGTAAGTATAATTGTTTTATTTTTTCATGCGGCGATACCGCTCACGATACTTTTCTGCAAGCCGCGAATGACGGTTTTCGAGAGACATTTTTTTCCCTTGTATAAATGCAAGCTCAATATTATTTGTTAATCCGTCTATGGCATTGCCGGTAGAAACAAAAAGGGAAGCGTCTTTGCCGACTTCCAATGAGCCGAGCGAATTTTGTACGCCGAATATGGTGGCCGGATGAATGGTCAATCCTTTTAAAGCATTTTCCTCCGATAATCCGAAAGCCACTGCCGTGCCTGCTTGGAAAGCGACATTTCTTTGTTGCCATGAGCCGCCGTCGGAAAATGCAAAGATGACATTTTTTTCTGCTAATTTTTTAGGGAGTAAAAACTGTTCATCATAGCCGTCTTCATCACGTGCGGGCAAACTATGGGTGCGCGGAATAATGACTGCTATGCCTGCGTCGCGTAATTCATCGGCACAACGCCATGCGTCGAATGCCCCGACAACCACAGTTTTTAGAGCGAATTTTTTTGTGAAAGCTATGACTTCAAGAATTTGGCGGTATTCGCCGGCATCAATGAACACATTCATCCCATTTTCGAAAATAGGACGCATTGCTTCCATGCGTATATCCTTTTCGGTAATGAGTCCGTTTTGCGCCATTTGTGAATACATTCTCGCTTGCTCAAAGAGTGCGTAGAGTTTTTCGATACTTTCTTGATTTTCTTTTCTTTGCACATCCGCGGTTTTATTCATCCACCACGCATTGATGATACCGACATTAGGAAAATTCACGCAGATACCGGAACGTGGCACGATAGCCATATCTTCTTTGTTCCACCCATCCAATGCCATAAGAGAAGCTGTTCCGCTGACAATGCCTCCCTGCGGGGCAATATTTGCAAACAAGATTCCATTTGTTCTTATGGTTGGTATAAGCTCACTTTCGGGGTTGAATGCCGTGTATGCTTTTGCATTGGGATTGATAGTACCCGTTTCGGCTTGATCTCGCGTGGCTCTGACAAGCTCGATTTCCACAAGCCCCGTTGTGGCGTATGGTGCGAAAAATCCCGGGTATATGCTCTTGCCGCTGCAATCAATCGTTTCTGCTTGTGACGGAACAGTTACTTGCTTTCCGATTGCAGTAATTTTTCCTTTGTCGAAAACAATAGTCCCGCCTTCGATGACACCTTTTGTGACAGTATAGATGCGAGCATTGGTTAAAGCAATTGGCTTGGTTTGCGGTGTCCCCGGCATTTCATCGTGTGCTTGAGCTATGGGCTTTATGCCATATATCAAAACAACCACGATGGAGAGGATTAGTCGCTGTGTCATATATTTGTTCTCCAAAAATTATATAAATCGTTAATTATTAAGATGATATGCATAAAGTGAGATGCCCCTTGACGTCACCACTCGTCAAGGGGCACTCCCCTTCTCACCTTTTCACCACCACAACGAAATGTGTTATTGATAGTAGTTTTATGTCTTGATATGATAAAGTTTCGTTTCAAAAATAAAACAAGTCAATGTTCTTTGCAACTGTTTTATGAAAAATTTGTAAAAAATATTGTAC
>JAYRWZ010000569.1:0-3052 GCA_041917875.1 Chloroflexota bacterium
AACTCTTCGAGTTGTACAACGCGTTTGAATATTTTATCAAGTTCATTTTTACGTTGATCTGCTGACATCTTGTCAAAATGGTGGCGCAATAATTCTGCTGACATCAATATACTGGTTAAAGGCGTTCTGAATTCATGTGAAACAGTGCGCACAAAATGTGTTTTTAATTCATTTAATTGACGCTCTTGTGCCAAAGCATCCAACAATTCGTTTCGTGCCCTTTTTTCTGTAGTAATATCATAGAAAAATATACGATATGTTGCATTCGATAATCTGTGAACCTCCATTTCATAAAAACGATTATTATGCGAATACTCAATTGTACATTGTTCATCAAATTGCTCTGATGCAAAAACAGGTAAAAAATTATAAGTATCTTTATTGGCGGTATCGTCGCCAAATTGTGATAAAGCTGAATTGTTTGCGTACATAACCGTACCCTCTGAGTTAAGTTCTACAATAGGAATGTCACTCTGTTCGGGTATTGAGGCAAGGTGGCGTAAAGTAATTTCATTTTCTTTTTGTTCGGTAATATCTCTTGCGGTCTGAATAACAATAATTTTACCGTTTTCTTCAAAATATTTGGCTAAAAAATTATCAAGCCAACGATATCCCTTTGTCGGATGAAAAAAACGATAGGTTTGATGAAGATGAGTTCTTGTGTCATCGGCAAGCCACTCTGTTACGGTTGCGATAAATGCGTCATTATCATCCGGATGAAAATAATTATCATACATCTCTTTTTCAAGAGAATTAAATTGCTCAATGGACAATCCAGTGATTTTTTGAAACTCTTTATTCGCAAACTTCGGAGTCAAGAGACTGCCAATTTGCTCACTGATAAGAATACCAATCGGAGCAATCTCCGATAAAATGCCAAATTGTTGTTTGCTGGCATCTAATAATTTTTCCACCTGACGTAATTGTGTAATGTCAATTGCCGAACCAACCACCTCGGTAACTTTGCCATCAACTTTTATAGGGTTAAGCGAAAATAATAATATCATGGAAGTGTTCGGGATGGGAATTTCTTCCAGAACCGATTCGCCTTCAAACGCACGCATTACGGGGGGCAAAGAAAGTAATGATTGTTCCTCACCGAAGATTTCATCAATTGATTTTCCGAGGATTTTTTCTGTTGTCAAATCACCGGCTAATTTGCCGTCACGCATTGCATAAGCGATTTTTCCGTCTTCGCGGCGATACAACCGAACCACAAGATTCTGTAAGTTATGAACGGTTTTTCTGAAATTTTCTTCTAATGATTGTGTGATGATTTCTTCAGCTTTTTTTAGCGTTGTTATGTCCACAGTAAACTGATTTGCATAAAGGATTTCTCCCGTTTGTTCATCATTGTCACTATAAATATAATTGTCAGTCCATACATACTCACCTTGTAAATTCTTCAATCTATATGTCAGATGGAGAATTCCCTCCATATTGTTTTGTTTCCATTCTTTTGTTTTTCGCAATATCTCTTCTCGTCCGTTTAGGTCAATACCTTCATGAATCAAATAGTCAATATTGTTTTTGAAATCTTCTAAATTACCGCCCGCTATTCGCTCAAATTCACGATTGTAATAGACATATTCATTGGTACGAAGATTTTTACGAATAAAAGCAATTGGCGCATTTTCAATAAAATGATACAGGGTGGTTTCGGCTTCTCGTAATTCCTTTTTTGTTTTTTCATTTTCCGAAATGTCCTGAATAGCTGCAATCGAACCAATGACAGTGCCGTAATTATCAGTCAAAGGTGTGGCGTGTACATGCACGGTGCGCAAAGTGTTGTCTGCTCTGTGCACAACCACGCTATATGTTTCAATGATGCCTTGCTTACGATTGGTCATATATTGTTGTAACAATGAGTCCGCATGGCGAGTACTGTCAATCCATTGACGCTCATTTGTACCGATAAAATCTTCTTTTTCAATGCCGAAAATATCTTTGACACGTGAGTTCGCATTGATAATTTGTCCGCGCAAATCCGTGAATACAACGGCTTCGGATAATGAGTCCAAAAGAGCTATATGTTGTTGCTCACGCTCAAATAATGATGCGTGTTTATTACGTTCTTCGGTTACATCACGAAGAATAAATACCGCTCCCTTATGCCATGTTTTATCCACGGAAGGGCGCAAAGGCGAGCATTGTATGTGGATATATTGTGGAAAATTATCCTTTGTCAGCGTTAAATCACGCCCATTTTTGTAATACTCACAAATTGCCTGAAAGTCAACGAAGCCGGTATTGTGTATGAAAGCTGTGAGAGAGTGAGGAGTCGCCTGCCGGTGAAAATATTGTCCCAATAAATGTTCGGCTGCATTGTTGCTGTGAAGTATTATGCCATTGCCGTCCGTCGTAATAAGGGCATCGGAAACCGCAGCCAATGTAGCGTGTAAAATGTCCTCTTGCAGTGACAATTTTTTTTCTTTTGTATGTTTATCGAATGCCATTTCGGCGGCAATATACAGCTCATCATAATTGATGGGTTTCAGTAAGTATCCATAAGAGCGAACATTACGTGCACGTTCCGTCATGAGTATCT
Source organism: Chloroflexota bacterium (assembly GCA_041917875.1). Classification (GTDB taxonomy): domain Bacteria; phylum Bacteroidota; class Ignavibacteria; order Kapaibacteriales; family UBA961; genus UBA2353. Next base: position 2,549 of record JAYRWZ010000569.1, read on the forward strand.
GAACATTCGACGTTACAAAAATTGTCGGTATATCGTGATATGTATGTAATGCAGCGGCTAAATCAATACCGTCTTTATTATTTCCAAGAGCAATATCGAGAATGGCAAGACCGAATGAAGAATGGTTAGCTGCGGTGACGGCACTGTCATAATCGTGGGCAATGACACTATTATTATAACCCATTTTTTGCAATTCTCTTTGAATTGAAAGGGCAATAAGATGTTCATCTTCAACGATAAGTATAGATAAATCTCTGGAGTGCATGAATAGTAGTTTGGATTGTACTAATTAAAAAATATTAAATACCGACGACATGGTTTATTATGTCTTATAGTATGAGGCAGATATATGCATCAATACCAATTGTGTTGACCAACATGATTTCAAGCACAATATTTTATATGAAAACTGCCGATGGATAAATCACCTCTTTTACATGATAATGACATAAAGGAGCTGCTGATATTAATTTTACGGTGACAGTCTTTGCCGTTTCCACTCCA
>JAYRWZ010000570.1:0-6874 GCA_041917875.1 Chloroflexota bacterium
AAAATAGGTGATGGCAGCACAGCTTCTATTGACCCGACACCCGACAACTATGGTTTCCAGTTTGTCGCCAATGGTAATGTAAACACTCCATTAGGCGGTATTCGTAACCCTACAAACACTCAATTAAATGCACTTCCTGCACAGCTTCAATGGTCGCCGATTATTGCTCCATTGTGGAATGATATGCAAGCTTCACAGGATTTGAATCGTTTGGATAATGAGCGCGGTCAAGTTTGGTACAAACGCGCAGATAATCCGGACGGTACTCGCCGTTTGATTATCTATTTCAAAAGTTTCAACTTACGCAATGCTCAAGCATATCGCTTCGGCAGCGTAAACTTCCCTGCCGATGATAATCGTATTCGTTTAAGTTTCCAAGTAACATTAGATGAATCGGACAGTTCTGTTTATGTCTATTTCGAAGATCTTGCGGGTATCGTACCACAAGGTAATTATATCGTTACGGCAGCTGAATTTGCTCGAATGAACTCGACTATCGGTGTGAGTGGTATGGCACGTCATTATGCTTTCCGCAGTCCTAACTGTTTAACCAATACAAATCCAACGGAATATGCGCTCGCATATCCTCAATCAACACAATTCCTTGCAGATGCTACGTGGAATGGTTCTAATGTGAATGCGCGTGATCAGAATGGCGGCTCCGGCGGTCCTTCTCCTTCAAGCGGTCTTGCTATTCGTTTCAAACAATGGCGTAATGTGTTGCGCGTGGTACCGACATCAGTATCGTATCGCGGCAGAGCTTTAGATCCTAATGCAATCTTGACAGAATATCCTCGCTTAATATCCGGTGATTTCGTTGAATTATTGGCAGGTCACCCGCAATTAGGAGCCATCCGTCCACAGGCAACCTTCCAAAATATGACGAATGATATCCAAGGACCGGGTAATGCTAACCCACCACGTCCGGCAGGTGTCAATTATACACGACAAGATTTAAATTTCCGAACACGTTTCCGTATTCGTAATCAGGCAACAGACCAAACCGCATATTCAGAGTCAGTACCCATCAGCAGAAGTTGCTTGCGCGGTAATTGTGCGGGAACTTCAGCTATTGTTCAAGATGGTACCTTAAATGCAGCGGGTACGGTATTCACTCCGTTTGCCGGTACACAGCTATTCCCAGGTACAGGTCCCTGTCCATTGAATGGTGTTCCTCCTTATGGTTTGGTGCAAGTACTTTTCCCTGCATTCCAACCGAATGAATTGATTGACTTCAATATCGGTCGCTTAAGAGCATTCGTTATTGCCGAACCGCTTGATACCTTGTTCCGTCCCTTAGGCGAACAATGGCCATTTGATGATACAGTGAAAGTGGATCTTTTCGTTATGCGTCGTTTATCCTTCTTGACAACCGATGGATTTAATGATGATGCGAATCAATATCATATCATTGGTGGTAACCCAATGCCTTCGGTATTGAAATGGGTTAATATTGATGCAGAAATTGCTGATGGTGATCAAAATACCTATAATGCAGTACCTCCACGCGGTCAAGTAGCTGCCGCTAACCGGCCTACATTCAGAGTAAATTCACCGACAATTAAAATGAATCGTCGTACTATTTTTGATGCCGAGCCGGTAATGACCAGTGGTCGCGGCGGAGATCAGCTTCGTTCATTCCCGATTGATGTTCGTAACTTGCCAAGCCGTCCGACTGAGGGAGCCGTACTTTCTGTTTCTATTCAGCGTACAGGTGTTCCCGATGGTCCACTTGATCGCGGTTGGGCAGATAATACACTTCTTGGACCGGAGCCGCGCGTAATCTATAATGGTACAGCAACAACAATGTTTGCCGGTTCAGGTAATGCCGTTAATCCACTTGATGAGTTCTATCTTGAATATGCTCGCCCAAGTACAAATGAAATCGAAAATATAGCTCGCCAATCACCTACCGATATTGAGTGGAATGTTCACCCGCGTCGCGGTGGTGCTTCGGCAATATCAAACAATCCTGTCTTCACTTTATACGGAGCAGGTGGTATTATGCGCGGATATTTTGAAAATGATAAAGACTCGGCATTGACACCGGTACAAGGACTTCGTTCAGCAACTGCCGATGATGGTCGTGATAAAGAGTTCTATAAATTCACATTCCAATTGCCTAAATCTTTGATTAATGCTCCTAATAATGGTGCTAAGAACTTCCGTTTCCGTTTACGTGTAAACTGTAAATTCAATGGTGGTGGACCTAATCAGCCGATTGATGATAAAGATGATTTTTATGTGGATAATGTTCGTTTGCTCTTCCCAAGAGAAACTCCGGATCTTGAAATGGCAGTCGCCGAGGTTAACTGGCCTTATACCATTACTCCGGCTTCGCAGATGCAGCAAGTGCCTATTCGCTTGAAAGTTGTCAATAATACAAGTTTACAAACAGGTAGTGCTAAAGTACGTGTTGAGATCATGCCTGAAAGTGATACAAGTATGAAGATTTACTGTCGCGATCAAACGGTACCTCTCATCAAAGAAGGTCAAGAAGTATCTATCAATATGCCTGCATGGAATGCAAGTAGAACAGCTCCGCAAGGTCGCTATATGATTCGTGGTATTGTACGTTTGCAAGGCGGTATTGGTGATTTCCAAACCAATAATGATACAACATACAGTATTTATGATCTTCGCTATGGTACTGTCTTTGCTTATGATCCGGCTAATTCACAAAATGATGTGCCTGATTTCTCTAATGCAGTAGGTCAGACATATCCGAATCGTGGTCTTGCACTTCGCGGTAATGCAACATGGTTATTCCCCGATATTCCGACTGCCGGTCAAGGTGGTGCCGCATTCGGTGAACTTAATGGTGGTAGTTCCGGTGAAATTGCAATGAAATTTAATATGCTTTCACAGGACTCACTCAAAGGTTTCACTGCATATTTTGCAAGCTTAAATGCTTCGCCGGATATTATTGAGTTTAATGTATATACAGACGCTAATGGATCACCGGGTACAGCAATTTCTGCCGGCAGATTAGTGGGTATTGGTCGTGGTTTACCAAGAGGTGCTACAGCAACACGTTTTGATGAATATGTCAACTATACTCTTGAGCGTCCTTTAGTATTACAACCGGGCACATATTGGATATCAGTGGCACAGCTTTCTATTGACAACTTCAACTTAGGTGCTTCAAAAAGCCGTGTAGGTCAGATTGTGACAAACTACTGGGATACACCTCCGGGCACATTCGGTCAAGGTAGAGGTCACTTGAATCTTGATAGAGCATTTAGAAATGACCGTGAGAAAATCTCTCCGTTCTTAAGAACATTAGGCAATGATGGTGTAGGACTTAACAATAACGTGTTTTCTTACAAAAACTCCATCAACGGTTCTTGGGGTGCATTTACACCGGGTTCAGGCAATCCTGCTTATGGTCACTTAGCATATCCGAATGGTTCACCCATCGGTGGTTATGGTACATTCTCACGTGGTTTCTGGATTCCGATGTTACGTCCTTTCTTTGGTGCTAAACCAACTGTATCGCAAACAAGAATGGCAGTAGAGTGTATTATAGTTCCGGTCGAACTTACTTTCTTTGATGGTCAAGCACGTGCGAACAGAGTAGATTTATTCTGGCAAACAGCTTCCGAAGAGCGCAATGCGGGCTTCCAAGTTGAGCGTCGTATGAAATTACATGATGGCTCTGTTGTTCCATGGGAAAACATTGCATTCATTCCGGGTGCAGGTAACTCATCAACGGTGCGCGATTATAATTTCACAGATGCTGATGTTGTTGCAGGTGCGACATATCAATATCGCTTAATGCAATATGACATTGACGGCGGTGAAGATTGTAAACAAGTTGCAGATATTCTTGAATTCCCGATAGCAGCAGGCAATGAATTGATAGTAAATGCTTCCAATGTGCCGAATCCGGTCATGGACAAAACAGCTATCCAATTTAATCTTACAGAAAATGCTACTGTAAAAGTTACTGTTCAAGATATTCAGGGTAATATTATCGCAACATTGATGAACAATAAAGAATTATCAGCAGGTCCACATTCATTGGAATGGACAGCCGGTAATGAAACAGCAAGTGGAACATATATCTATCGTATTGAAGCAAATGGAACTATTATCACAGGCAATATGTCGGTGGTTCGTTAATAATATAAGCAATAACCGATAGAGAATATTTCTTCTCATCAAAGCCCTTCGCATAGTTATATAGTTGTGCGGAGGGCTTATTTTTTTTCATACTTCTATATTATTCCAAATGAGTACAGTATTTTCAAAAATTCGTGATAAAGAAATTCCGGCAGACTTTCTGTATGAGGATGAAGAAGTCTTTGCCATAAAAGATATTATGCCCCAAGCAAATATTCATATTCTTATTATTCCTAAAAAGGATATAGCTACATTAAATGATATTGCGGAGTCGGATACACTATTGCTCGGGAAAATGATGTTTGTTGCTTCTCGGTTAGCGCAACAGTTTGGTATTCAAGAGTCCGGCTATCGCTTGGTTATGAATTGCAATAGCGATGGAGGGCAAACAGTGTTTCAATTACATTTGCATCTCTTAGGTGGGGAGCCACTGCGCGGTTCTTTTGGCAATTAATATCTATCTGCGAAAAAATAACTATGTACGCTTCCGTAAAAAATGTTGTTGAGTTTGCTATTGAGGAATTATCATTACTCCACAATCGCTTGAATTATTCTTTTGATGCAGCATTGAACCAGTTGCATATTGCCGACGAAGTAATTATCATGGGAGTTGGCAAGTCCGGTATCATTGGTCAAAAAATAGCTGCTACACTCACGAGTGTTGGTAAAAAGGCACATTTTCTTCATCCTGTCGAAGCCATGCACGGCGATATTGGTATCGTCAAAAAGGGTGCGGCAATTATCATTATTTCAAATAGCGGAACGACGACAGAACTATTAGCTGTTATGCCATATATCAGTAAACGTAAGGTGACTATTATTGGCATTTTGGGGAATATGCACTCACCTTTGGCTTCCTTGAGTGATATTGTGCTTGATGCTTCTGTGCAACGTGAGGCATGTCCCTTAAATCTTGCTCCAACAACAAGTACACTTATTGCTTTAACAATTGGCGATATGCTTGCGGTAGGTCTCATGGAAAAAACAGAGTTTACCGCAGAAAATTTTGCTATATCACATCCGGCGGGACTTTTGGGTAAATCACTATCCGCAAAAGTTCAAGATGTTATGCACACACAGGAGCGATTGCCCATCATTTCGTCCAGTGCCTCATTTAAAGAAGCCATATTGGAAAATAGCAGAAAATCATTGGGCGGCGTCATTGTTTGTGATGACGGTAAATCAATTCAAGGGCTATTGACCGATGGCGATGTGCGTCGCGCGCTTGAACATTATGATGATTTACGTGATATTAATTTAGTGGAAGTTATGACTAAACAACCACTTACTATTCATCAGTCGGCTCTGTTGGGTGAGGCATTATCACTTATGGAACATCGCCGAAGTAAAATTAATGTATTGCCTGTTATTGATGATGAGTCCCATCTTGTAGGGCTTGTTCGGCTTCATGATATTCTGTCATACTGAAAATGTGTATTTATACCCAAAAAAAGTGGTTTTAATTGTCAGAATACGTGTACATCATCGAACATCACTGTAATCCTGGTATATTCCACGATCGCTACACGCCGCCCTAGTGCTATAACATTGATGAATAATACGATAAATATATGCCTAAAATAACATAATTGGTTTCATAGTTTTGAAAGACTTCTCCTGTCGGAATTTCTGATATTTGTATGATTGCAAGAATATGGTGTATATGTATGGAATACCTGTCCACAAAAAAGTCATTGAAAAAATGGAACAAATTTCCGGTTTGACGGTACATAGGGTATCGGAAGAGTATAACAAATGATAAATCATTTATAAAGAGTATGTATCGTATGAATTGATGATACAGCCGAGACATTAGAAGAAAGTATAAAGAAAGTTATACCATCATTTAAGTGTTTGTGAGATTTTCTTGATTGATTTTATTGATACGAAACAAAGAAAATACGTTTGCATAATCATACTATAAATATACTGTTTACACACAACTGATCATGAGGAATTTATCATGAAAGCCAAGTTACTACTTTTCGCAGTGTTCTGCGGATTAACGGTGACAGCGTTTGCTCAAGATGACAAAGAGGGTAGCGACGAGATACTTCGTAAGAGTAATCTCAATAGTGGATCATTTCCACGTCCGTGGACAGCGTTCCCGACAATCAATGCCGCCAATAATAACCGTCCTGACAAAACTTCACCGGCAGCATCTACGGGTTATTATATCGTAGATAGTGATGATGATGCGGGCGACTATTGGCGTCCGAATCTCGACAAAGCCTACACCAATTTAGAAACAGACCTCCAAAAGCCGACAGAGCGAGTGAAATGGCGCCGTATTATTTCAGGTCCGCGACAACGACGTTCTGCGGAGTTACTCGCGGATGGTAAACCGTGGTTCATAAACAGAAATGCGCTCTCAGATTCAACAGACAATGCTATTGCCGGACCTATTAAAATCGGTTTTCCTTTCATCTTTAATGGTGTGAAGTATGACAGTTTTTATGTATCCACGAATGGTTTGGTTGCATTGAGCAATGCACGTTATGTCTATGATGCACTTGGCAATCGTATTATTCCTCCGGGTTCACAAGATGCCTATAACTTTTATCGAGAAGATAATATGCCGGGCACAACGTATGGTGGTGCACGTCCTAAAATAGGTGATGGCAGCACAGCTTCTATTGACCCGACACCCGACAACTATGGTTTCCAGTTTGTCGCCAATGGTAATGTAAACACTCCATTAGGCGGTATTCGTAACCCTACAAACACTCAATTAAATGCACTTCCTGCA
>JAYRWZ010000571.1:0-4218 GCA_041917875.1 Chloroflexota bacterium
GCTCTAACGCCGTCGCAATTACAAAATGCGGCAAAAAAATATCTTTTACCCGAGCAAACATCTCTCGTGATTGTCGGCAGCAAAGAAGTGCTCCCTAAATTGCAACGCTTCGGCAAAGTCTATGAATATGACTTAGATTTACAATCGGCGGAAGCTGCCAAAAATAAAATCTCGGCTGTATCTATGAGCGCCGATGATATACTTGCTCAACATAAAAAAGCTCTTGGCGGTGATAAATTAGCAAGCGTCACAAGTATTGTTGCCAAAGGAACAGCCAATATTTCTATGGGGGGCGGCACTTCAATGCAAAGTATGCAAGGTTCATATACAGAAAAGAAAAAAGCACCAAATAAACGCTATTCATTGCTTGATTTAGGCAGAATGAAACAAGAAATGTGGATGGATGGCGCGAAAGGATGGGTAGCAAACCCGGGTCAAGGTCCTGAAGAAATGCCTGCCGATAAATTTGCCGAAGAATCAGCCGATGCTGCATTGTTCAAGACTGCTATGCTTAAAGAATTGGGTTATACGCTGAAGGTATTGGGAAAAAAAGACGGCAATATTATTGTGGAAGCGAAAGCTAAAAATGCTCCAAATCCCGAAAAAATATTTTTTGATGAGAAAACGATGCTTGTCAATAAAATAGAAGTTATTCAAGAAGTACCCGGCATGGGACAAATTACGGCAACCGTTAAAAATACCGATTATCAGATGATTGAAGGTATTATGATGCCAAAATCCATCGAAACGGAATCGCCCGGATTTACTATCAAACTTAATCTGCAATATACATTCAATGAAGCAATCAATGATACAGAATTTGCTCCTAAAAAATAAGTTCATTTGCAGGTAAAAATGTGGAAAAGGTTGTCATTGTGTGGCAACCTTTTTTTATACCGACTCAATCGAGGATATACTCAAAACAGTGTGATTTTGTACAGTATAATACTACAGTATTGACTGTCGCATTTATCAATCAAGCAATTCTGAAAAATACTATAATCATGGTATAACTTTTGATGTGTAATCCATCAACGACATTTATCGTACATCATATCACAGCGATATAATACACAAAAAGGAATATATGTTACTAAAAGCTCAACAAGAATTTGCGAAGCATCATTATTCTGATGAGATATATGACAGATTTTTACGGGACTTAGATAATGATGTGGGTATGCACATAGAGTATCGTGTATGTGAAATGCCTATTTTGCAATCATATTCTCTCAAGCAAAAATTAGAACAAAGTGCAACCGAGATTGCCCTTGAATGTATGGGAAGCGCACATCTGCAAGCATCGGGTTCTTCGCTCAAACCGGAATACACGGTGCCGGGCGATGAAACAAAGCCATTGTTTGTTATTGTTGATTTTGCGATTACCGGCGATCAAGAGCGCGGTTGGACACCTAAAGTGGTGGAATTACAGGGGTTTCCGTCACTGTACGGTTATCAATATATTCTCAGCAAGCGCATGATGGCGACATATCCGTATTTGCAGGAACGATTTACACACACATTCAGCAATCTTGATGATGAGCAATATCTTGACTATGTGCGCCGCGCTATTGTGGGGGATTGTCATCCCGACGAAGTGGCTCTTTTAGAGATAGATCCTTTAACACAAAAAACGCGACCCGATTTTTGCATGGTACAAAAGCTTTTCGGTGTGCAAGAAACAAATATTCGTCATATCAAAAAAGAGGGGAAACAATTATTCCATGAGCGCAATGGTCAATGGGTGCCTATACGTCGTGTTTTTAATCGGACAATTATTGATGAACTTGATGATATGGGCGTCGAGATACCTTTTCGATGGACCGATGAACTTGACATTGAGTGGGCAGGGCATCCGAATTGGTATTTTCGCATCAGTAAACATTCTTTACCACATTTGCATCATCACAGTGTGCCCAAGGCAACATTGTTGAGCGAATTGCCAACCATACCGGATAATCTTGAGCCGTTTGTGCTTAAACCATTATTTTCTTTTGCCGGAAAAGGTGTAAATATCCATCCGACAAAGCAAGATATTGATGCCATACCCGCCGATGAATATGACCGATGGGTTTTGCAAGAAAGAATTGATTATGCCGAATGTATTTATACTCCTCTTGGCATGAACAAAGTGGAGGTGCGCGTGATGAGTTTATGGTTGCCGGAATGGGAAAAGCCGTTGCCGGTTATGTCACTTGCACGCACCGGCAGAGGTCCCATGATGGGGGTACGGTTTAATAGTGTTCCGTGGACTGGTTCATCGGTATGTCTCTTCGAAAAACCATAAACAACAGCAATGATACGTCACAAAGCATTAGTTCAGATTGTAACAACATAACACAACTATAAAGGTTTATCAAAATGAAAACACTCTTTGCATTCACTTGCGCTTTCCTTGTGAGCACACTTTCACTCTGGTCACAAAATGTGAGTATGGCAACGGTTGCTCCCAAAATGACCGGTAAATCCGCAGACTTTACATGGAAAGAAGGGGATAAGACTATTTCTTTATCTCAATTTGGCAAAAACAAAGTTATATTCCTCAATTTTTGGGGCACTTGGTGTGGTCCATGCCGCAAGGAAATCCCTGATATTATTGCACTTCAGAAAGAATTCCCGTACACAGAGTTTGTCGTGGTCGGTATTGCTCTCGAGCGTGACCAAGATCCCGTGGCTACTGTGAAGAGTTTCATGAAAAAGAACAATATGGACTATCAGATGGTGATTGGCAATCAAGACATTACCGACGCTTTTGGTGGTATTACCGCTGTGCCAACCACGTTCATCATCGGTAAAGATTTCAGCGTGGCAGAAAAGCTTATCGGCTTGAAATCTAAGGAAGAATTTGTTGCTGCCGTGAAAAGAGCAATGGCGAAGTAAGAAAAAAAATGCACTAAGATTTGGTACATTTGTAAATTTCTCTTATTTTTGCAGTCCTAAATTGATTCCGACTTAGCTCAGCCGGTTAGAGCATCTGACTGTTAATCAGAGGGTCCACAGTTCAAGTCTGTGAGTCGGAGCATCCGAAAGTCCTTAGTGAATACGCTAAGGACTTTTTTTATTACTCTCCACTGTCAAAAATCCATGATTTTACCCCGATATAAGACTATTCAAAGTTTCTTGCTGTCACGCCGTCCATAGTGACTGATACGACTGATTCGGCGGTCTCATCAACCTCATACATCAAACAAAAAACACTTCGCGTCGCCGGCTTGGGCTTAGATTATTAAGAATCCTTGCTTAAGCAAAAAATCCCGTTTCGAGAAAATCGTAACGGGATTTTTTTTTATGCGTAACCATAAGGGAGTGTTTAAAAAGTAGCTGTTATTCTTTTAATATACATATAATGTGATACTTCAAAGCAGAGTAAGCATTTTTATCAATTCTTGAATGAAGTAAAGATTTTGCAGATTGTATAGAAATATCTTCTAATCTATTTTCCTGTAAGAATTTGATATCATTAGAATTTAAAGAAAATAAAAGTTCAACCACCCCATTTTTTTCTGAAATAGTACTTGTTATACATGGAATGTATCCACGTGGAGTATATAATTTTACAGTATCTTCTTTGTTGAAAAAACCGACATATCTATCGAATAATGTACTCTTAGAATGATCAAAGCTAATTGTTACAAAGTAAGATGATTCTTGAATGTCTCTATTAGTAGATACACGATACAGTGTTAGGAATGCGTTTAATCTTTCATAGTTTCGATTGTTCTGTCTGTTCTGATAATCAGTCAATATCTCTTTCTCGCTATCGTACATTTGTTTATACGGATTAGGAGCTGCTTCATTACCACCTCCTGCTATAAGACTACCGCTGTACATGAGCATGTTACTGGTTAAAGATTCAAGTCTTTTTGATAAAGAAGAAATTTTTTGAGAGTAATCTGGATCGCCAATTTCAAATGTACCAATCTTTATTGTCTCAGATTTGTGTATAATAAATGAATCCTGAACAGAGGTAGTTGTGTTACATGGATTTTGTGAAAAAAGATTGCTTAGGCAAAACAAGTAGATAATCAAGCATACGATAGTCGTTCTCATGATATAATTCCTTTCTCTTAAATAAATGATATTTCACAGCGACGATTCTCTCTTTGTTTCCATGGAGTTTTTTCGTCATCTTTATGATAGAGATTTTCTTCTCCCTTGCCTTCAATTTTACGTATTCGTTTGGGGCTAACACCTTTCTTGATGAGAATATTTGCCACA
>JAYRWZ010000572.1:0-3191 GCA_041917875.1 Chloroflexota bacterium
CATCATCGTTCCTTTGATGAAAAAATATGGATGGTGTATTATGATGAAAATAATCAGAGAACGCAGTTACATTATCGCGAATTTTTATATGCCGTTGGCCAATGTGCCGGATTATTGCATCAGCTTGGGATTTCTCGTGGTGACAGAATTGCTGCAATGTCCCACAATCATCCCGACACAATAGTGATATATTTTGCGGCGTGGGCAGTCGGGGCATGTGTTGTGCCATTAAATATGACGGAAGACACTGACCGATTACGCTATGTTTTGGAAAATTGCGGTGCGAAAGTAATTTTTTGCCGTGAGGAATATCGCGAAATTTGTGATGGGATTATTCCCGATTCTAAACCTGTCGTCATTACTCTTTACCGTGACAGTACAATTAAAGATGGTTTCCATGATAGAATAGCGCAATGCGGTGATTATACTTTTTCGCAAGAAAACATGATGGATTGCGAAGCATTAATTGTTTATACCAGTGGCACAACCGGCAATCCCAAAGGTGTTGTGTTGATTCAAAGAAATCTTTTTGCCGATGCAGTCACTATTGCCGATTGGCATGGCATTGATGAAAATCAGCGTATGATGTGTGTATTGCCTGTGCATCATGTGAATGGCTGCATTGTGACACATGTTACACCATTTATTGCGGGTGCATCAGTGGTGCTCAATCGCAAATTCCAAACAGAATATTTTTTCCGTCGCATAGCTGATGAACAGGTCAATATTGTATCGGTTGTTCCTACATTACTCGCCTTTTTAGTAGATGCTAAAGCGGATGATGTGTCGGTGAAAAATAAAGGTTTTCGTCATATTATCTGTGGTGCCGGACCCCTTACGGTGGACTTAGCAAAGAACTTTTATGATTATTATGGAATCCCGATAATTCATGGCTACGGATTGTCCGAAACAACATGCTATTCTTGCTTTATTCCGGCAGATTTATCGGAACAAGACTATAAACATTGGATGATAGACGAAGGATTTCCGAGTATAGGTATCCCTTTGCCATGTAATGAAATGGCAATTCATGATGACAAAGGAAATGCGATGCAGGAACGCGAAAGAGGAGAAATTGTCATTCGCGGTACTAATGTGATGAAAGAATATTACAATAATACGGTGGCTAATGAAACGACATTTGCCTTTTCTTGGTTTCGCTCCGGCGATGAAGGTTTTTTTGTTTATGATGAACATAAACGCCCTTATTTCTTTATCACGGGCAGAATAAAAGAATTAATAATTCGCGGTGGCGTTAATCTTGCACCATTGGAAATTGATGAAGTCATAAATTCGGCGCCCGGCGTAAAAGCGGGCATTTCCGTCGGATTTGAAAATGATTTTTACGGAGAAGAAGTCGGTGCGCTTATTATCCCCGAACATGATACTATATCCAAAGATGATATCCTTGCATATTGCAGAGAACATTTACCATTCCATAAATCGCCCAAAGTCATCATATATACAGATGCTTTACCGGTGACAAGTACAGGGAAATATCAGCGCAATAAAGTAAAGCATTTTTTTTCCGAATGGAAAGCTATACAATTCAAAAAGTAAATATTTAACCACCTCATACATTTTTTTATGAAAAAAACACATTTTCATTCTCTTCACACCTCTTATGGTGCAAAAATGGTCAGTTTTGCAGGTTTTGAAATGCCTATTCAATATCCCAAAGGAATTATTCATGAACATAAAGTGGTGCGCAATGCCGTTGGTGTTTTTGATGTTTCTCACATGGGCGAATTTGAAGTGCGTGGCAATGATGCACTGGCTTTTCTCCAAAAAATATCTCTTAATGATGTTTCTAAATTAGAAAAAGGCAAAGCACAATATTCTGCTATGTGCTATTCTGATGGCGGAATTGTGGATGATATGCTCGTGTATCATTGCGGCGATTATTATATGATGGTCGTCAATGGCGCTTGCGAAGAAAAAGATTGGGCATGGGTGCAAGAAAATGCTGCCGGATTCAGTGATCTGGCGGTGACAAATGTGAGTGATGAATTTAATTTGCTCGCTGTGCAAGGTCCAAAATCTTTGGAAGTGATTGCGAAATTAACCGATATAGCCATCGCGGATATTCCGTATTACAATTTTACTTTCGGAAATTGCTGCGGCGAAGAAATGATTCTATCACGCACAGGTTATACGGGTGAAATAGGCATGGAATTATATTTCAAAGGCGGCGAAGAAACAGCCACAAAAGTGTGGAATGCAATTTTTGAAGCCGGTGCTGAGTTTGGTATTGAACCTATCGGCTTGGGTGCTCGCGATACTCTCCGCTTAGAAAAAGGGTATTGTCTTTATGGTAATGATATTGATAATACCACCAATCCTATTGAAGCCGGCTTAGGGTGGATTACCAAATTGCAAAAAGGTGATTTTAACGGTAAAGAAACAATTGCTGCTGTAAAAGCAGAAGGTGCAAAAAGAAAATTGGTCGGTTTTGTGATGCAAACGGAAAAATTGTTACCCCGTCAGAATTATAAAATTATGGCAAATGGTGCTGAAATCGGGGCAATTACAAGTGGAAATATTTCGCCGCTATTGGGCAAAGGTATTGGCTTAGGATATGTGGCTGCTGAATTTTCTACTCCCGGAACAATAATAGAAATTGCTGCAAGAAATACAACATTTCCTGCTGAAGTGACAAAAGTGCCGTTTTTGTAATTCTCTTTGCTCATTCCCTACGTTCTTTCCCCCATAGTGTCGTTTCTTGACAATACGGGGGATTTTTTTATCAAATAGTTGATTTGAGATAAGTTTGTTTTCTGCCATACTTGTGCTTTTCCCCGCCACCACAATGACATACGATAAACATTTCCTATGTTAATTTTTTTTGTCAATATGCTATGTATGTTACAAAAATTTGCTAAGTTGCGAATAGTATTGCGCTAAGCCACGGTTCAATGATGGAATATGATATAAACTGATTGGATATTGGATGTAAGATTGGATATAAGAATAGTAAAGAACCGCTGCCTACCGTGTACCAATACTTTTTTCATTTTTCAAAGGAATTGCCATGAATAATCACATCTATGGCACACCTCGCGCGCGAGAAACTCGGGGGGGGTAATCATTTTTCACACAATGGTTTTGTGTGTTGTGATTATGGTTATGTCATCTAACCAGATGTATAGCCAAAGCCCTAATTTGCAGGCATTGGCACCTAACCAGCCGCC
>JAYRWZ010000573.1:0-6948 GCA_041917875.1 Chloroflexota bacterium
ATTATTTCAATCTTTAAATTACTTAGTATAGGCTCTGCTAATATAACAGAATCAAAATGGAGTTCCACCGAAAACTCATGAAAATTATTATGGACAGAATCGAACAAGTCCACAATAGCTTTTCTTGTGAAATCGTGAAAATAGTCATAAAAACAATGTAAAAAATTAGTTTGTGTTTTCCCGCTTAAATAATGATACACCGAATAGGAATCACTGACAAAAAGAATTGTTCCATCTTTTGTAAAACGAACAATGGCGTGATCCACCTGATGGGATTCCACCAAAGTTGAAATATTCGAATAATCAGCAAAATGACTGTTCATCGTAAAAACTACGAATTTCTGTTCAGAAAAAAAGCATCCTGTTAATCATACAATTAACAGGATGAAAGTATATTAAATAATATTGGGAGTACATAATTTACAGCTTTTTACTTACTGTTTTTGCTTGCAAGAAAAGCAGTAAATAATCTCTTCCACCGGCTTTCGAGTCAGTTCCACTCATATTAAAACCACCAAAAGGATGAACGCCTACAAGCGCACCGGTACATTTACGGTTGAGATATAAATTACCAACGAAAAATTCTTTTCTTGCGCGTTCAAGCTTTTGCTGATTATCAGTATAGACAGCCCCGGTCAAACCGAAAATAGTATTATTGGCAATATTCATCGCATCATCAAAGTTTT
Organism: Chloroflexota bacterium; assembly: GCA_041917875.1. Classification (GTDB taxonomy): domain Bacteria; phylum Bacteroidota; class Ignavibacteria; order Kapaibacteriales; family UBA961; genus UBA2353. Next base: position 687 of record JAYRWZ010000573.1, read on the forward strand.
TTGACTTAATTACCGCAAGAACCGGACCGAATATCTCTTCCTGTGCGATGCGCGCTGTAGGTTTTACATCAGTGAATACTGTTGGTTGGATATAATAACCGTTTTTATCATGTACTTTTGAGCCACCGGTTAGAAGTTTACCTTCCTTTTTCCCAATCTCAATATATTGTAAAATTGATTTTTCAGCCCTTGCAGATACGACAGGACCTACTTGCCCATTGACTGCCGGATTATCCATGCGTAACTTCTCGACCTCGGATTGTAACTTAGCAACAAATTCCGCATAAATATTTTGGTCAACTATCACACGTGAACATGCCGAGCATTTTTGTCCTTGGAATCCGAACGCTGCCGCGACCGTTCCCTTGACTGCTTCATCGACATTTGTTTCTTCGTCAATGATCATACCGTCTTTGCCGCCCATCTCTGCCACAACACGTTTAATCCAGATTTGACCATCTTGTTTTTTTGCAGCCATTTCATTGATATGCAGCCCCACTTCCATCGACCCCGTGAAAGAAATAAAACGTGTTTTGGGGTGGGAAACCAAATAATCCCCTGCGGTTGCACCACTTGCAGAAAGATAGTTAAACACACCGGCAGGCAAGCCAAGTTCGTGCATGATTTCTGCAAAAAGATAGCCCATCATTGGAGATTCGGAGCTGGGTTTTACGACAACGGTATTGCCTGTGACAATTGCGGCACTCGTCATGCCAACAAGTATTGCAAAAGGGAAATTCCAAGGCGGGATAATTGCGCCGACGCCTAAGGGAAGATACAAAAGTTCATTTTTTTCACCTTTTACCGGAACTATCGGCTGCTCTGCCCCATAACGCAAGGCTTCACGACCATAGAACTCAAGAAAATCAATAGCTTCGGCGGTATCGGCATCTGCTTCAGTAAAGTTTTTACCGACCTCGGATATCATCCACGCATTAATCTCAAATCTGCGCTTACGAATTACTTTCGCAGCTCTGAACAGAAAACCTGCACGTTCTTTTACCGGTACATTTTTCCAAGTTTCAAACGCTTTGAGTGCCGCTTTCATGGCTTTTTCGGCCTCCTCTACCCCACCTTTTTGAAAAACACCGATGATCTCGGACGGGTCAGCCGGATTCACCGATGCTATCGTATCCTGCGCTTTAACTTTTTTGCCATTGACAATATTGGGATATGTTTTGCCAAAATTTGCTCTGACAGATTCTAGTGCTTTTACTTGCTTCCTGTAATTACTCTTATCGGAGAAATCAAGGATAATCTCGTTCGTAAATTCTTTCATTGTAAAGGATAATAAAAATTAACAATCACATAATATCTTTTGTATCATTGGCTTGTCTCGTTGTTCAGACGGGACGTATCATCTTGAGTGAAACGGTGTAATACTCGCCGGTATTCTTGTGCTTCACATTGCTGAGACATTTAATCCTCGCTTTCTGGTTCTGGGCATCAATATCTTCAACTCTGTATGTGATGCCGTCAGTTGCAGTCACCCCATATTCAACAGTATCACCGACTTTTATAGATTTCCATTGCTCCGATTTCTCAAACCCGTTTTTTTTGAAGTTATACTCGGTTTCAAACAATTTCTTCGCAATTTTTCCGAGAAGACTTGCCATAGATTACCTCATTATGTATCATAAGTGAAAAAAACTCTTGCAAAACTACAAAATCATTGAGAGTGGACGAACAGCAAATGTACAATAGTTTGAAACAATGATGCAAATAGTCATTAGATTTGTGTTTCAGATTATAGGGAAATCAGCACAAATGGAGAGTTTGAAGTACGCTTACGAATGATTTTATCCAAGATTTTGAAAAAACATTGGCATACAGCATTGACATTTAGCAAAATACCCTTAGTTTTGCCGTGTAAAACAGTTGCAGCATAGCTGTTTTGCTCCTAAATTTTCCTCACAGTTACCAAAGGTGATGTAAGACATCATGGTGACATATCAATATGATAGTACAAAACCTACGGGGTGTCGGCGGTTATGAAAACAACATTTTCCGTTGGTGTCGCGCTTGCTGCGATTGTTTCGTTGGTGATTGTAGTGTTTTTACTTTCATCACATTGGAAAAGTTCGAAGGTTGCGAAGAATATCTCTTTTGAAGGATTATATGTGCTTACCGCTGAGCAGATTTTGAAAGAAATTGCTTTGTCAAAATCGGATGCTCTCAAGTTGGGTTCGGAGAATTTAGCGGCTCTTCAAGACACTTTACACAGCAATTATTATATTCGGTCCGCCGAGGCAGTGTTTTCTGATATTAGCACAATCACCGTGACAATTCGCGAAAAAGTGCCGGAGTACTTATTAGTCAATGATAGGAATCAGCTTTTTTATGTTGATCGTCATCGTGAACTTCTTGATTACTCTCGATTTGCGTCATATTATGATTTGCCGTTGGTGCATGGAATCCTTCAGGACACACTTGTGGATTCCGTAGGTTTTTCTTCGATTATGGCAGTAACTGATGCATTAAGTGCATCAAGTACGGAGAAAAATTTTGTAGAGGATGTTTCCGAAATTTCATACAATAAGGGAACGATTTCATTGTTACTGTCCAATTCTCCATGTCGCATCATTGTGGGTAAGTGGAAAGAGCATCGCAAAGATATAATCGGATATACAATCGCTGAGGCAATTCGGTTTGCGGAAAAAAAACATTTACTCAATAAGACTATTGATTTGCGATGGGAGCAAATGGTTGTTGTGAAATAAATTGATTGAAACTATGAATGATATTTCTTTAGACAAAGCGATAGTGGGCCTTGATATAGGCACATCAAAAGTTGTGTGCATCATAGCTGCACCCGATACTGATTTACAATATTTGAATATCTTGGGAATAGGCACAGCAGAAAGTAAGGGGTTGCGCCGAGGCGTTGTCACTAATATTGACAAAACAGTTGAATCAATTCGCCAAGCCGTCGAACGGGCAGAACAGCAATCCGGCGTAAAGGTCGTGGATGTTGTTGTTGGCATTGCCGGTGACCATATTCAGTCATTCGCAACGCGTAATATTATTACCATACCAAGCCCGACTAAAGAGATTTCTGCACGTGATGTGGAGCGGCTTATTGATGAAAGCAGAAAAATTAATATTTCTTCAGACAGAAGAATTTTACATGTCATACCGCAAGAATATGTTATTGACGGGCAAGACGGTATCACCGATCCTATAGGAATGAGCGGTGTAAGAATGGAAGCAAATGTGCATGTTGTCACGGCACTGGTGACTGCTATCCAAAATATTCAACGCTGTGTTGAACGTGCCGGGTTACGCATGAGAGATATTGTCCTTGAACCATTGGCAAGCAGCAATTCAGTTTTGGATGCCGATGAGAAAGAAATCGGAGTAGCCGTCATTGATATAGGAGCCGGCACAACCGATATAGCTGTTTTTTGTGAAAATATTATTCGATACTCCGCAGTGTTCGGCATCGGTGGTCAGCACGTCACGGACGATATCGCTAAAGTATTGGGCATCCTTCACTCGCAAGCGGAAAAAATTAAACGTGATTATGGTCATGCCATTCAGACCAATATTCTCAATGACGAGGTTATACAGATACCCGGTGTGAGCGGTCGCAATCCTATGGAAATCACCAAAGGTTTGCTCGCAGAGATTATTCAACCTCGGCTGGAAGAAATTTTTGAGTTTGCTTATGCCGAAATTAAGAACTCCGGCTATGCCAATAGACTCTCAGCCGGCATCGTTCTTACCGGGGGATGTAGTCTGCTCAGAGGTGCCGCCGAGCTTGCACAAGATGTATTCGGAATGCCCGTAAAAATCGGTATTCCGACAGAAATTGCGCACGGAGGTTTTGCTCGTGAAGTAGAAAATCCGATATTCGCAACTTCGGTTGGCTTGGTTTTGCATGGTGTGCGGTACAGAAGTGCTGCCGGATACCAACAAACACCTATTCAAAATGAGGAAGTCGACACATCTCAAGATAAAGAGATTCAACAGGATACAGGAATCACTTCACGTATCGTGGGATCTGTCAAGCGTTTCTTCAATGAATTATAGTTTTGAAAGATTAAGACCAAAAAGACCGATTCAAAATACACACTTTACAATTGAATACTATTATTACATTTTATTAGAGGAGGTTCCGTGATATTAATGGATACCGAGGATGCACAAGGAGCAAAAATTCGGGTTGTTGGAGTAGGCGGCGGTGGCGGCAATGCTGTCAATAGCATGATAAGTCGCAATCTGATTGGCGTGGATTTTATATCTATCAATACCGATGCTCAAGCATTAGCTCATAACAATGCAGGCACAAAAATCCAAATTGGACCCGGTTTGGGTGCGGGTGGCAATCCTGAGGTTGCCCGTCGTTTTGCTGAAGAAACTGCTGACGAAATCAGAACAGCTCTTATGGGTAGTGACATGGTGTTTGTAACTGCGGGAATGGGTGGCGGCACCGGCACGGGCGCATCCCCTTTAGTTGCCAAAATCGGTCGAGAACTGGGTGCTCTTGTCGTTGGCATTATCACACGTCCTTTTGAATGGGAAGCCAAAGTTCGATCGCGCTCTGCCGATGGAGGCATTGATGCTCTGCGCAGCAATGTAGATGCTCTTATTGTCATTCCCAACCAAAGACTCTTATCAATTATTGACAATAAAACCCCTTTCAAAGTTGCTTTCCAGATGGTGGACGATGTCTTATATAATGCAACACGTGGTATTTCAGATATCATAAGCGGCTATGGTTACATCAACGTGGATTTTGCCGACGTACGCGCAATCATGAAAGATACCGGTGATGCTCTCATGGGTATAGGTATTGCATCCGGGGAAAATCGTGCACTGGAAGCGGCAACAAATGCTTTAAATTCGCCTTTACTTGAAGGTATTTCCATTAAAGGAGCCCAAGGCCTGCTTATTAATATAAGTGCAGGTGAAGATGTGACTATGTACGATGTAAGCGAAGCAGTGCAAGTTATTGAAGGAGCAGCAGGTAGCGATGTGAACTTAATACATGGCGTCAGCTTCAACCCCGATATGGGCGACAAACTCATGGTTACCGTTGTGGCAACCGGATTCAAACATAATACTATATCACAAAGAACAACGACTGCGAGTATTCCTCAAATGCCGCAGCCAACTTTCCACACTCCGGTTCAAGAAGTACAGCAAACTCCGCCGGCGAATCAAGCACCGGCACAGTTCAATGCTTCAGTTACACCTCAAGTGACTATACAGCAACCAATCGCGGCTTCCGTGGCACCGATTCAACCGACGGTAGTCCAACCGCAACAACAGACTACACCGCCTAATGTCGTCCAAGCAGATTTTGCTCGACAGTCCGCAGCTGCGTCACCGCCGCAAAGGGCTTTTCCTGATGCTAAACCAAGCGGACTTGACAGATTGCGCCAATATGACGCACCCGCTGCCACACGTCGTAACAATGGTTCAATTCCTATCGCTAATGTGAATCGCGAACAACAAACTGTTCAGCCGGTATCGCTTATTCGCGAAACGACGGTGATTGCTACTCCTCCGGCATCGGAACGTCCTGCATTTTTACGAAAAATCATGGATTGAATATCCGGCAAGCACTAAAAAGCCGCTCGTCGTGTATTCGACAGAGCGGTTTTTTTTTATCGTTTTTTATTTTTTTTCTATAAATTCTGAAATATTATTTTGCAAAGGTGATTGAAATGTCCTTCCTTAAACGAACACATACATGCGGTGAATTACGTGAACACCACACTGAAACAACAGTACAACTCAATGGATGGGTTGATGATATCAGAGATAAAGGAGGTGTCATATTTTTTACTGTACGAGATCGCTACGGAGTGGTACAAATTATCGTCATGCCTGACTCACAAGCCGCTTTAGCAGATATAGCACGCACTCTTGGCAGCGAGTTTGTTGTTGCTGTGCGTGGCATTGTACGTAAAAGAGAAAGTCCGAACACGCAAATACCTACCGGCATGATAGAAGTTGTAGCGTCGGAAATTCATATTCTTAACAAAGCAGAACTGCCGGTTTTTCATATTCATGATAATGCTCATGTTAATGAAGAGTTACGACTCCGATACCGTTATTTGGACTTGCGCAGACCTTCACTTCAAAAAAACTTTATCATACGTAATCAGCTCTATCAAATTACCCACAGTTATTTTGCTGAAAATAATTTCATTGAATTTGAAACCCCGGTGCTCACCAAATCTACACCGGAGGGCGCACGTGATTATTTAGTCCCAAGCCGCATTCACAAAGGTAAATTTTATGCGCTGCCCCA
>JAYRWZ010000574.1:0-8857 GCA_041917875.1 Chloroflexota bacterium
CATTGCAAATCAGCCATATTCACGCTGAATCAAAGAAACGATTTGGCAAACCGCAAGAATTAATGAGTATTCCGGAATTATTGCAAAAAAAGGCATGGTTAGATCGCTGCCTTATGGCAAGAAAAATTGTCTAATATAATAGTATAGGTACAGAAAAATGGGTAAGACAGAATCAAATATCAACATTCAAGGGGTGGATCTGCTTGATATTGCACAACGTTACGGCGCACCGGTATATGTCTATGATGCCGACAGTATAAAACGTCAATACGATACTTTACTTCATGCATTTTCAGGCGTTAATGTCAAAATTAAGTTTGCATGTAAAGCACTGTCTAATGTTTCTGTGATGCGACTGTTACGCTCATTTGGATCAGGGTTAGACACTGTTTCCATCCAAGAAGTGGAACTGGGTTTATATGCGGGTTTCGAGCCGCATGAAATCATCTATACACCGAATTGTGTATCGTATGAAGAAATTCAGTCAGCGATCAGCAAAGGGGTTGTGGTTAATATTGATAATTTGTCTGTGCTTGAACGTTTCGGTCATGATTACGGAAATAGCGTTCCATGTTGTGTTCGCTTAAATCCTCATATTCTTGCCGGTGGTAATCATCATATTCAAACTGGGCATATTGATTCGAAATTCGGCATTTCAATTTATCAATTACGTCATTTGTTACGCATTGTTCAAACCTATAATATCAAAGTCAATGGCTTGCATGTCCATAGTGGTTCCGATATTTTAGACGCAGGAGTATTTTTACAGGGTGCTGACATTATTTTCGATGCCGCTCGGAATTTCTCTGACTTGGAATTTATTGATTTTGGAAGTGGTTTCAAGGTTGCATACAAAGATGATGATATAACCACCGATATTGAGGATATGGGTAAAAAAATATCGAAGGCATTTAATGAATTTTGTGATGATTACGGCAAAAAATTAGAACTCTGGTTTGAACCCGGGAAATATCTGGTCAGCGAAGCCGGTTATTTTCTGGTAAAGACAAATGTGATCAAACAAACGGTTTCTACTGTTTTTGCCGGAGTAGATTCAGGGCAAAACCATCTTATCAGACCAATGTTTTATGATGCATATCATCGTATCATAAATATATCTAATCCCGAAGGTACTCCGAGAGTGTATTCTGTTGTCGGTTATATTTGCGAAACAGATACTTTTGCTTGGGACAGAAAAATCGCCGAAATTCGTGAAGGTGATATTTTATGTTTTCTTAATGCCGGTGCTTATGGTTTTACTATGAGCAGTAATTATAATTCCCGATTACGCCCTGCTGAAGTCTTGATTTATCAGGGAAAGGATATACTCATTCGTCGCCGTGAATCATTAGACGATCTATTATCAACACAAATCGAAGCAGTCTTTTAGTTAATGCACCGTAATTTCTTTTCGTGTTTCATCCATTGTGAAGATTACAAGTTTCTTCACTAAAGAGGTGTGTCCGATTTTTCTTAATAAATACGGCGGCAATGCTCTGAATTTTAGTCGCGAGATAATTATGATGGTTCCTTTCGTATCCAAAGAAGGAATAGCATAAAGACCGCTTCTCGACTCAAATGGCGGTATAGTCCTGTTTTCGATTGCGTCTGCCTCCCAAAAGAAATCGATTTCTTTACCATGTTTCTTTGCAATACCATTAAAGATAGTCAAATCTTTGTCTTTGGCTAATAAACCTTTTTTCACGTATTCGCTGTGATGATTGCGAAGATCGCCATTGCCGTCAAGACTGCCCGAATGAAAGATGGTATCCCCTGTTTTTTTATCAATTGCTACCATTTCAATCCACATTTGTCTTTCATAAATTGTTCCCGAAGGTAAATTATGTCCTGTTGTTGAGTTATAAACCGTTGCTCTTACCTTGAAGGATGAATTTTTAGGGACAGAATCAGGCGTAAATATCGAAAATTTTGAAGAAAATCGCAATAATGAATCAACGGCTTTAATTGTTTCTTCTCTACCCGGAAAATCATCTGTGAGAGGAATATCTACACCGATCATTTTGTGTTCATGCACTTTTCGTATCGGACCTCCGACAGCCGCAGGAGCATCGGTGTAGTGCATATGACATTCTTGACAACTCACCGGTCGGGCCGGATATACACTTTGTTTCCATTCTTTATATGTTTCTTCGACGACAATACCGTTTTGCGACGTGACCACGTGACACGGCTCACAAATTTCAGATGTACCGTATTTGGGAACATATTCCGAGGTATGAAAACTATTTGTTATGGGATTGGGAATACTGCCTTGTTTGACTTTATCGGTACGAAATGTTGGAATATTTCCTCCGGGATTTGGTGATTTCATTGAGTGACAAACATCACAACTTATACCATGTGCAGCTAATTTTGAAATAGTGGAAGGATTATACCCTATAGGAGTTTCTCCGCCGAGTGAACCGATGGGGCTGTGACATTCTCGACAAAATTGATTGAGCCGATTATTGCTTCGCATTTGTCCAATACTGTCTAAAGCATGGAACACCGGATCTTTCATCGCGTATGCATGCATTGAAATTTGCCATTCCTTAAAATGTTTCGGATGGCATACAGCACATTCTTCCGGATCGGTAAATGCAGTCCGAAATATAGCTGTAGAATCCGAGTTCTTGGGTTGGTCATGTATAATATTATCTTCGCCGCACCCTAAAAAACTAGTGCCGGAAACAATGAAAACGATGAGAAAAGAGAATACTTTCGGTGTTTTCATTATTCTGCTTTCCTCACAATTCTGAATCCAATAATATTTGTTCTATTCGATGGACGGTAAAATAACCGAGCCGATAAACGAGACAAAAATACTTGATTGTACCATGAACCTCCACGGCATGATTTTGATATGCCCACCGATGGACCGCGAGCATCAGTAAGCGGTGATTCTGAATAATAATATGAGTCGTGCCAATCCCAGCACCATTCTTGGACATTACCCAGCATATCATACAAGCCCCATTTATTGGGTTGTTTCTTAGCCACTTCATGGGTTGTAAACTCGGCATTACCACAATACCAAGCAACCTCATTCAATGCCGGATCCAATGGTAAACAACCATCAATTGTACTTGAGATATCACCATTGGGTGTATCGAGTTTCGCGCCGGCTCTTGCCGCAAATTCCCACTCCATTTCAGTAGGTAATCTATAACCATTGCGCAAGAAATCACAATGAACACTGTCATTCGAAAAAAAAGTATAACATGGCTCTAAACCGCTGCGAATGGAAAGTGAATTGCAATATTCAACAGCTTCATACCATGAAATTGTTTCAACGGGTAGATTGTCACCTTTGAACCATGAGGGATTGTGACCATATATATCCGACCATTGCTTTTGAGTTATTTCGGTTTCTGTTATATAAAATGGTGTGCTTACAGTAACAACTCTTACGGGATTTTCGGAAAATTCAGTTTGTTTGCCCATCTCAAATGAGCCGCTGTTTATCCGAATCTCGCGAAACTTCGGCATTGTACTTCTGATATTGACTTTGAGTTTTGCGGTGGCTATTATCTTTGAAGTTGCTTTATCGACAACCTCTAAAGTGACAATATGAAAGCCATCGTCGGAGAAAGCATACTTAAATGATTGCGAAGGCAGTAATTCTATGGGCTGTTGAGGGTCAATGAACCAACGAAAGACTGCGCTGACGGGAATATTCTTTTGCAATACAGAAAAGGTATATTCCACATTCGGTGTGCCTTCGATAGTCGCGGGTAGTGCTATGATAGAAACAAATGGGGGAGGTACTTGCTCCGGTGGGGCAACAACTTCATTGTGAGAAGTGCAACCGCTCAAAGCAAATAATAACAAAGAGATACAAATGTAGAAATAACTAATGTTCATATTGTTTCCATAAATTCTACACAAAAATCGTAAGTTTAGTGTTGGTAAACACAATCATTTTCGTATTTTCGCAATCAAATAACTGCCCGGGTGGCGAAATCGGCAGACGCACAGGACTTAAAATCCTGGGACCGTAGAAGGTCGTGCGGGTTCAAGTCCCGCCCCGGGCACCATTACAATAGACCCCAGTCGTGAACATCACTTTCTGGGGTTTAGTTTTATAAGCATAATGAGTAAGGTTTTTCATAGTCGTTTCACTTCGTTTTAATTCTTACCATCTATGAAACCTCGAACATTGCTTTTCTCGAATTTCATTTATTAACTCCCGGATATACTCATTGTGGATATTTACATCGTCCGACATACTTCTGTCAATGTTGAAAAAGGGCTATGTTATGGACAAGCAGAAGTAAATTTATTTTCTACTTTTCTACAAGAAGCTAATGACACGGCACGTCTAATTCCTGACAAACAAAGTGCTTACACGATTACGAGTGCCTCGCGCCGATGTGTGCAACTTGCTGAGGTGTTGGCAAAGCGTCCCGTTGTGCAAGATCGCCGATTGATGGAACTCCATTTTGGCGATTGGGAACTCAAGCGTTGGGATGACATTGAGCCGGACATTCTCGAAATGTGGATGCAAGACTTTGTGAACATTCGTTGTCCGGGGGGTGAAAGCTATACCGATCTTTATAATCGTTCCATTGAGTGCTTCAAAGAGGTTTCTGCCAAGAACAATCAAAATGTGATCATGGTAACTCATGCCGGCGTTATTCGTTGCCTTTTGTCATTCGCACTGGAAATTCCATTTCAAAAAACCTTCGATATTCGCTTAGCGTATGGCGGAGTCACAAAGCTCGTTTTTGAAGACAATAATTATAGTGTAGAATTTATCAATCGGGTTTAACAATGCAATATGACAGTGCCATCGAGTCCGATTATACAAGTACACGAAACCCGAAAACTGCTGAAACATTCGATTTAAGTTTGTTCTTTGCTACCATACTATTAATCGCTTGTGGTCTCATCTCAATTTATAGCGCTACATACTATACCGGCTTAGGCGAGTTTTTTAATAAGCAACTTCAGTATGCGGGTGTCGGTTTGGTTTGTATGGTGGTGGTTGCCTATTTGCCGGAGCGTTGGTTATTTAATTTATCCTATATCGGTTTTATTGTCGGACTTGTGCTGCTTGGTGCCGTGCTGACGCCATTAGGGAAGGAGGTGTATGGTTCACGAAGTTGGATTGCCTTGGGGACTTTCACATTTCAGCCCGCGGAATTAGTCAAGTTTGCCACCATAGCTGCCGTAGCACGGTATTTATCACAAAAAGGAACGGATATTTCCACTATACGTGATGCCGGCATAACGTTGTTAATGTTTGGGCTTCCTATTGCTTTAATTATGGCGCAACCCGATTTTGGTTCGGCAAGTGTGTTTATTGCTCTATCTGTTGGTATGGCATTATGGGCTGGGCTGGACTTGTTTTTTCTCTACATTATCGTCGGCGCACCTGCTATTGCAATTTCTGCATTTTGGGGTCAGAATGTCTTTTATGTTTGTGCAGGCATTTTTTCTGCAATTGCTATCTCGTTCAGACGAGGCATTATAGTTACAATTATTGGCATTGCCGTCTTGGTTGGTGCCGGATTTTCTTCCGGTTATGTCTATGGCATTATGAAACCGCATCAAAAAGCACGCATTCAAACCTTTTTGAACCCCGATTCTGACCCTAAAGGACGTGGCTATAATGTTATTCAATCCATTCTTGCCGTTGGTAGCGGTGGATTCACAGGCAAAGGTTTTTTACAAGGAACACAGACACAATTGCGATATATTCCTAAACAATGGACTGATTTCATCTTTTGTGTGCCAACAGAAGAATTTGGTTTTGTTGGTGGAGTCGCCATACTATTTTTTATGGGAACAATTATTTATCGTTGCGTTGATACGGCGACTACTGCCACATCGCGCTATGGAAGTTTGCTCAGTTTTGGTGTGGCTACGATGTTTTTTTATCATGTTCTGGTCAATGTCGGCATGGCAATCGGTTGGTTTCCCGTTATGGGAATACCGCTTCCTTTTATGAGTGCCGGTGGAACATCATTAGTGATTAATATGGTGATGATTGGTGCTGTGCTCAATGTACATCGTCAAAAAGCACTTCGAAGGAAAGGTGTATGATAATTTCGGATACAGTGAATATTAACTCCGACAGATTGACGGTCATTGCAGGTCCATGCGTGGTAGAGTCTTTGGATATGCTCGAAGAAGTGGCGGAAACCCTTATTCTTGTGAGCAAAGAATGCAATGTGGATATGATTTTCAAAGCTTCGTACAGGAAAGCAAATCGTACAAGCATTCATTCATTTTCTTCTTTGGGTGATGACATTGCGCTGGAATATTTAGCGCAAATAAAGAAAAAATATTCTTTGCCGATTTTGACAGATATTCACAGTGCCGAAGAAGCCGATATGGTGGCACAAATTGCCGATATTTTGCAAATCCCTGCTTTTTTATGCAGACAAACCGATATTCTGATTGCAGCAGCTAAAACCGGAAAAACGGTCAATATTAAAAAAGGGCAATTTCTTGCTCCGGCGGATATGGAAAAACAAGCTAACAAAATTACTGCCCAAGGCAATCCGAATGTGTGGCTCACTGAAAGGGGAACAACATTTGGTTATCATGACTTAGTGGTTGATATGCGTGGACTTGTTTTGATGAAACAAACCGGATTTCCTGTTATTTTTGATGCAACACATTCTGTGCAACAACCCGGGGGCGGCGAACAAAGCGGCGGTCAACCCAAATTTATCAGAGCATTAACACGTGCTGCTATTGCTACCGGCATTGACGGATTGTTTGTGGAAACGCATCCTTGCCCCTCGAAAGCATGGTCTGATGCTGCCACACAATTACCTTTGAATGAATTTGCCCGATTTATGCAAGAGAATATCGCACTTTGGAATTTTATGAAATTACAAAACTCTCACAATACCATGTAAATTTATCATGACATTTATAGCTGAAGATTGGAAAGATTTCGCCATAATCGAATGTCATGGCGGCATGAAAAAAGAACGCTGGGGCGATAAAATATTAGTCCGTCCCGACCCGCAAGTACTCTGGCAGATTCCCAAAGGTATGAATATCAACGATGCCGATGCCGTTTATGCAAGAAACTCTTCCGGCGGTGGCGCTTGGCACTTTAAAAATCAATTGCCGCAATCATGGACTATTCGTTACAAACAATTACAATTTATTGTTCGCCCTACCGATTTTAAGCATACAGGATTATTTCCCGAACAAGCTGTAAATTGGGATAAAACAATGATTGCCATTCAGAAAGCAAAACGCCCTGTTTCTGTTTTAAATCTTTTTGCTTATACGGGGGCTGCCACTATTGCGGCGGCGGTTGCAGGTGCACATGTTACCCATGTTGATGCTGCAAAAGGTATGGTGGATTGGTGCAAACAAAATGCTCAATGCAATGGTATTGAACATGACAAAATTCGCTATATCGTGGACGATTGTTTGAAATTTGTGCAAAGAGAACAGAGAAGAGGAAAAAAATACGATGCTATCATTATGGATCCACCAAGTTATGGGAGAGGCAAAGATGGCGAAACATGGAAATTTGAAAAACATTTTGCTGAACTTGTCAAAGAATCAGTGAGTGTATTAAGTGATAAACCATTATTTTTTCTGGTTAATTCTTATACCACGGCAATATCACCCATTGTCTTAAAAAATGTTCTCGGCTCATATTTGTCCGATGGCACTATAGAATATGGGGAATTAGCTTTGCCGATTCAAAAACAACCCACAATGCTGTTGCCCTGTGGAATAACTGCTCGATGGACTCCATGACCAATCCCATTACCGTAATTTATGAAGACAATCATCTTTTGGGAATAATTAAACCGCCTAATATTCCTGTTCAAGCCGATAAATCAGGCGACCATGATGTCCTTAATTATTGTAAGCAGTATTTGAAAGAAAAATATGACAAACCCGGGAATGTCTATTGCGGACTTGTTCATCGTCTTGATCGTCCCGTTGGCGGTGTTATGATATTCGGCAAAACATCAAAAGCAACATCACGCTTGGCGGAAATCATCAGAAATAAACATATGAAAAAAATATACCGTGCATTGGTCAGCGGTGATATTTCCGAAGAATATATGTATCAATTACAACGCAGCGAAGCATCAAAAGGGGAGTGGATAAGAGAATCGTTTTGGTTACTGAAAGACACCGTTGATATATGTACCAGAATTGTTGAGGAAGGCACTCCGGGTGCAAAATATTCCACATTGTTATGGCGTTTCCTTGAGCTAAAAAATGATATATCGGAAATTGAAATTGAGCTTATTACCGGTCGCTATCATCAGATTAGGGCAACTTTTGCTGAAATCGGCTATCCCTTGGTAGGCGACGGCAAATATGGTACCATTGCAAAAACGACAAATCTTAAACTATTCGCAACATATCTTGCTTTTGAACATCCGATAATGCATGAGATAGTAGAGCTTAAAGCCACTCCTTCATGGGCTTGAATTGAAACAATAATCCTCTAAACAAAAAAACGCCTCGAAATTACTTCGAAGCGTTTTTTTGATTGATTTTATCACCATCAATGCAAAACAATCACGGAGTTAGATTGTGTATGCTGCCCTTGTGTCAGACGTACCATATACACTCCGCTTGGTAATGCTTTTGTCGAGAGTGTGATGCTTGTAGTCATCGGGGAAGTATAAACCACAAAGCCCTGACTGTCTATAATTTCTACGGTTGCTTTACCTCCCGCCCATACTACGCTTAATTCATCATTGGCAGGGTTGGGATAAAGACGGAGAGGTAACTGTCCATAATCTTGTTGATTAAGATTTATCAATGTTCTTTCTGCATTCTCTTTTTGGAATGGCTCTTCTTCTGGACGAATCAACATATGTGATTGCAAAGATTGTTCAGCCCTATTGCCAT
This sequence comes from Chloroflexota bacterium, assembly GCA_041917875.1. Classification (GTDB taxonomy): domain Bacteria; phylum Bacteroidota; class Ignavibacteria; order Kapaibacteriales; family UBA961; genus UBA2353. Next base: position 8,854 of record JAYRWZ010000574.1, read on the forward strand.
TAAG
>JAYRWZ010000575.1:0-6647 GCA_041917875.1 Chloroflexota bacterium
GCAGCATTAACGTACAGCAAACAACCCTTTGCGGAGTGGAAGTCCGACATGGAACAAATGCTGCGTGATTCATCCTATTCAATTGTGGCTATGGCTTTGGACAAATTATGCGCTGCCTATCCTGAACAAGCCGCCGCATATCTGAAGATTACCGACAATACTCCCGGTATGTTTGCGGAGATTGCCATCAAGCGTCACGAAATAGCTGCGCGCAACGGCGATACAAAAGCAAGTGAACATCTCAGCGATTTTGCCGGTCCCTTTTATGAATTTCGCACACGCCAATTTGCCTTTAATGCTCTCAAGCGTAACAATTATTGTGACAAAAAGGTGATTCAAGCATTATTTGATGCGATGATTAACCCAAACACTCGATTAGCCGGTGCTGCGAAAGACATTTTGGAATATTTTTATCAACAAACAGCTTTTCAAGCTGCCATTATCCGCGAATATGAAGCAGTCTCATGGACATCGGCAGAACGAGATGAGCTAAAAAAAGTCATAAAACGATAAAGCATGATTCAAAGGGCTTTATGAAACAAATAGCTTTTTCTAAGCTCTTTAGAGCGTTTTAATTGCTGATAATTCTTAGTTTTGCGAAGATTTTTTTTTATTAATCATATATTGTTCGTCAATGAAAATACAAATACTCAAACTATGCTTCATCGTGTGTATAATATTAGGGGCACAATCCACTATGTCTGCAAATGGCAATGGTCGCACAGGCAGTGCATCGGCGGGCTGCAATAATGGGGGCTGGTTTTGCCACGGCAACTCAACCGGCAACACCGTTGTTACAGTAACCCCCCAATATATTACCAATATTGTCGCACCCGGAGAAGCACGGCAATTTACGGCTGTGGTTGCCCACCCCACCCAATCCAAAGCAGGGATTAATGTGGATATACGTAATGCGTCGGGAGCAATTGTCGGAACTATGGCTGCCGGCACGGGGACTCAAGACACAAGCGGAGAAATTACTCATAATGGCAAACAAGACATTGTCAATGGACAATGCACATTCACGTTTACATGGACAGCACCGAACAGCCCGGGAACATACACTCTCCGAGCAGCGGGCAATGCCGTTAACAACAACAACAACCAATCCGGTGATTTTTGGACAACCATGACACCGATGGATATCACGGTTTCCAATCCAATTTTGCAGGAACCGACATCGGGTGCTAAACTTTGCCGTGGCGAAATCGCAATTGTTCGATGGTCACAACCCATGTATGATGGAAATGTTCGTTTGGAGGTTTCGACCAATGGCATTAATTGGACAACCATAGCAACCACTCCCGGATCGCCTAACTTTTATCAGTGGCTTGTTCCCGCCGATTTTCCAATTGCGACAACCTATCGTATGAGAATAAGTCATGCCACCAAGGGCACGCAATACAATACTACCTCATATCAATTTGCTGTTGTTCCTTCGCCTGTGTTTGTATCGCAACCGGCAGAAGTGCGCACCTGTCGCGGAAGATCCGTCACATTTTCAGTGACCACGGATTTTCCCTCAAATTATACATTTCAGTGGCGGCACAATTTCAATCCCATCAATGGGGCAACCTCAACAAGCTATACTATACCTTCGGTAAATGATCAAAATGCAGGTAATTACGATGTAGTTGTTACCGGATGCAGACCCGTGCCGAGTAATAATGCTCTTTTGCTGCTTTTGGATGCACCATACTTCATCAAACATCCGGAAAACACGGATGGATGTCCCGGGCAACCGACTCAGCTCTCGGTCAGTGTGCGTGGGGAATCGCCTCAGCTTCAATGGCGTTTCCGCGGTGTTCCATTACCGGGCAAAACAGATTCTATACTTACCATACCATCGCTTAGCCCTGCCGACACAGGTTTGTATGATGTGGTGGCAACGGGAACATGTGCGCCACCCGGCACCAGCTTGCCGGCACGTATTTCCTTTACCCGCCCCTCGGTGATAACCTCTCAAACAAAAGATACGCTGATTTGTCTTGATCGTGAACTTGTACTGGGCGTGCAGGCAACCGGCAGAAATCTTACGTATCGCTGGAAACACAATAATGTTTTGGTCGCCGAAAATGCGAGTGCAACATATACCATTCTTAATGTCGGCTTACCATCGGCTGGTACATATACCGTGGATGTGATAACTGCTTGCGGAGCGGTCACATCGGCGAAGCCAATGGTCGTTGCCATTAAAATGCCGGTGGCTATTACAAAGCAACCTAAGGACACAACGGTACGAGAAAATGGTAATCTTACTCTCTCTGTCAAAGCAACAGGCGATTCCCCTACGTATGAATGGTATAAAGTCACAACAAAAATTCCGGGCGCAACAACAAACACTCTTACTGTGAATAATGTCAAAAAATCTGATGCCGGTAAATACTCTTGTGTGGTCAGCAGTTCATGTGGTTCACAACAATCCACTATCGTCAATGTGAAAGTAACCGAAGCACCTGCCGGACCATTATTATCATTGAACACTGCGGCTCTTGACTATGGCTGTATAACGGTCGGTGCTGCTCCGCTCCAGAAAGTCATCACCAAAGCTGTGACAAATACAGGAGGGCAACCCTTAGTTATTTCATCCATCGCACCTTCCCAAAACGATGAGAAGAGTTTTACCGTATCACCCAAATCCATAACATTAGCACCGGGGCAAAGCACGGACATTACCATCACATTCACCGCAACTGAACGCAAAGATTACACGACACAGATAGTATTTACAAGCAATTCCATTGAACAAGCCGGAGCAATAACTCTCAATGCCAAAGGATGTATTGCACAGCTTTCTTCAGTGGCTATGGCTTTTGATATACCCATCACTCTCGGCACATCACAAGACACGGTTATACAATTCTCTAATACCGGTGATTATGACATTATTGTCAATACAATCTCATTAAAGGGCAATGCTGCCAATGATTATTCTATGACAGCACCTATTTTACCCGACACGCTCGCAAAAACAGAAACAATGGCTATTCCTTTGCGCTTTGCGCCATCGGCAGAAGGTATCAGAAGCGCACTTATGGAGATAATGACCGACAAAGGAATTTATACGGCTGCATTAACCGGCGAAGGTAAACAAATAAGCAGCGTAAGGGAATTAGCAGAGGCAGCCGGAATTGCAATGATGCCCAATCCTTCGCTTGATGGGGCTTTTACAATTATGAGCACCACCACGCCTTTATTACGTATTCAAGTAACCGATATGTTGGGAATTTTACTCTGGGACAGCGGCACATATACTGAACCAAAGACGAAGGTGCAATGTGCTCTCAACAATCCGAGTTCCGGTCAATATACTGTGATTATTCACACCATGACGGGCTTGATAGCTTTACCAATACAAATACAGAAATAACACACAAAGACAATACTATGGATAAAGCGGTGAAGGATACTTTTCCTTTATCGCTTTTTTTTTAATTTTCAGAGAACAATCTCTTGGATATATAAAGTTGTAATGAAATAAAAATATATAAAGAATTTACTATATGTATGTTCTGATAAATTATAAAAACAACTCTTTATTTTTAAAGAACTTACTCAACCTTTCTTCGACTTCGCTTATTGAACCGAAATGCGCTTTTTGAGACAATCCTATCGGGTTGGGAAGAAAAATATTATATCAGAATTACAGCGATTTCTTGAGGTTGATATGAATAATAAACAATTAAAAGTTCAGAACTATTTCATCTTGAGTATAGTATGACAATTGTTCCTTCCAAACATATTTCCATTTTTTCCACACATCACAATCAATAATTCTATGAAACCGAGAATTGAAATTGCAAATGACAAAAAACTCATCGGTAAAAGACTTACAATGAGCTTAGTTCAGAACAAAACAGGCGAACTTTGGCATAGTTTTATGGTTAGGCGCAGAGAAATCAACAATCCTATATCGCGCGATCTGATTTCTTTACAAATTTATACACCATCGTATTTTGTAGATTTCAAACCAACCAATGAATTTGAAAAATGGGCAACCACAGAAGTGCAGAATTTTGATGCCGTTCCCCCTGATATGGAAATGTTCTCTTTTGTCGGCGGACTCTATGCCGTCTTTGATTATAAAGGATCAAGCAGTAATGCCGCAAGCATTTTTCAATATATTTATGGGAAATGGCTCCCCGAATCTGACTATGATTTAGACAATAGACCGCATTTTGAAGTATTAGGTGAGAAATATAAAAACAATGATCCCGAATCGGAAGAAGAAATATGGATTCCGATAAAGCCCAAACATCACAATGGATAAAAGTATATAAGGATTACAGTGATGCTTACGTTGTTAACAATTTGTTTTCTCGATGCGTAAGGGTTAAGAACACAACACAATCAGATCCATCGTATTATTCACAGTGCTCAAAATTTTATGGTTTATTTCAATCAATTGGCTATACCATACATTGAACTGTTTTTTGGTTTTGTATAATATGATTATTATGGCACATTTTGACTAAATAAACTATGAGAAAAAATGCTCTATTACGCTTTACGTATCATAGAGAGAGTGAACCATCCGAGCACCACAATCACAACTGATAAGATTACCCAAAGCCAAATCTTGTTTTGAAAAAGCGGAGACATCGGCTCATCAGAGTTTTGTATCCGGCTTTGTTCTTCGCCCAAGCGTAGCTCCGTAAGATTTGCGGGTATTTTATCGGAAAAATACTCGATATCATATTGCGGTTTTACTGCATTATTGTTTCCATAGACCAAAAAATATTTCGCTTTTTCAGAAAAACGAAACACCAACTCATGTATATATCCCTTAGCTTGTACACCGGTAACCGTTAATGGAGCATTGTCTTGATTTTCAATAATAATCCTTATATTTTGTATATTCGTGCTGTTAAATGTAAATTCATTCTTCTCGAAAGAACTTAATGTGCCCGATGTGAGATAAGAAAAAACATATTCCCATCCATGAGCGGTTTTAATGCTGTCCGACAGATATTGTATAGTGGCATGTCTATAATAATCAACAGTATCTTGAATTGTAAGATTCATATACCACAGAGGTACAACTGTGGGCAATCGAATATCAATTATGGATTGTTTTGTTTTTCTTTGCACTTTTGAAGTCATCTGTGTCGGAGTATATATTGTACTTTTTCCCTCCGTGCTTTCTTCTCGAATCAGCCCTGCTTTCATCAGATTCGGTTTTTCATTGCTCTTGACAAAAATTCGGAAATAACGATACTGTGCATCAGGAAATCTCAATGTCGTAAACTTATAGTCTGTCATCGTGTTCTTTATGCTTATGATTCGATAGTCATCCAAGACAGAAAACCACTCATTCTGATTATGGCTTCCCTCAAGAGATACTCGCCAATCAAAGTTTTCCTGCTCAAATGTTAATGCTATTTGATTAACACTTGCATTGGGTTTAAGCTCAAAAGTATAATAATACCCTTTATCATTGTACGACACATTAAATATCTTGAAGTCAATATTATGGTTATTTACTTTTTTTTCCGACAATCGCAACAAATAAGGAACCTCGATGGTATCATTTTGGGGAGTATAGCCGACGATTCTTATATCATTCATAGACTGTGATATTTTTCCGAATATATCATCAGGTAAACGTAATGAATGCCATTGATTACTGACTTCATACAATTCACGCCGATAGCGATACTCATCGTTTTGTCCGAACAAAGTAAGGCATGAAAAAAGCAGTGAAGCTATCAGCACACTAACCGTTGTCTGCATCTGATTGTTTTTCATCTGATATTATGAGGGTGTATTTGTTGTATAAAAATGAAATGATTAAGAGAAGCACTCCTAAGCACACAAAAACTATTGTTTTGGCAATCGTTGTTAAATGGGCAATATCATAGATAAACAGTTTTACAAGCGTCGCCGTAAATAGGAATATTGCTCCGATGCGTATATGTTTCTGCTTTTTTGCTATGCCCAATATAATCATGAAAAGTGAATATATTCCCCAAAGAATGCTAAGCCCAAGTTTGTAAGATTCCATAGAAGACAAAATGTCCATCCAATGAATTAATTCGCTGCTTACTATCCATAACACAGTAATATGTACAATGAAATCGAAGACCATGCGTAGAGTTTTGTCGGAATAGTGTTGTCGCGAATTTTTGTATCCCATTGTCAATAGAAGTCCTACAAACACAAAAGAAATATATCGCACAATAATGTCAAATGTGTTTCCGCTGTGATGATAAAGCTCGCCATTTTGCCCCAGATAACTTTCACGTAACTCGCTTATTGCATACAATCCGGCTGTCAAGAACAATAGCTGACCTATCACACCCAACACAAAGCTGAGCATTCCGACATAGTTGTTTTGCAGCTTTTTTATATTCAGCAATATCATCATCGCAATAATAAACATTGTGTAATTCACCAGGGCTATTGCTTTATATTCCAATATGTCATTGTTGTAAACATAATCGGAATACCGTCCGGAAACTGCCGGATTTATCGTCAAAGAATCTCTATATACTTGATCAAAGTAATGATTAATTTCAACAAAAAATGAGCAATATACGGCCATCAACAGTACAGCCGGAATTCCAAGAGACAATATTTTATGTCGTAGCTTTTGTGCTGAAAACGGTGTTTCAGACATGGTCGTACCATTGATTTTGGCCATAAAA
>JAYRWZ010000576.1:0-2293 GCA_041917875.1 Chloroflexota bacterium
CAACAATCATTTCGGCAAAATGTTACAGGAAACCACTATATCTCAAATCTAAGTTCCTGCTTCGGCAATAGACCACTATTCACCCCTACGGCATAATTTCATTATTTTTGCGATTGATTAATGAGGAAACATCATAAAAGTATGGGTACATTTTTAGCTATTCTGATAATGCTGTCTCCATCGCATAATCCGGCAAATGCGTAAACAGCACCAAACACTTAACAGAAAAGTAGAAAGAAAAACAGTAAGATCATACACATGAAATAGTATTAAGCATTCACCGAGTAAGGACTATACATTGAAATTACAGCATAAAGAATTGGTTGATTTATTACAAATGGCGTATTCCGCCGAAAAAGCCGCAGCATTCGCGTATCAAGGACATGCAGGCTCGGTAAAAAATGAGGATGAAAAAAGTGCTATTCATCAAATAGAACTTGATGAATGGAATCACCGCAAAGAAGTGATGAACATTATGGAACTCTATGGGATTCCCGTATCGCAATATTATGAACTAAAATTTCATATTATAGGAAAAATAATCTCTTATAGTTGTTATGTCATTGGTTGGTTTATGCCATACTATTTTGCGGGAAGATTGGAAAGCGGCAATGTATGCGAATATTTTCGTATGATGCACTATTTCCATGAATTAGATATTCATGAGCACAATGATGTCCTCTATGAAATGGGGATTAAGGAAAAAGAGCATGAAGTATATTTTCTTCAGAAAATTAAAAATAAAAAATTACTTCCTTTTTTTGAAACACTATTTTCATGGGGCATATCAAAAAGTTATAATGATGTGGATTTAGAGAAAAAGTATCCGGTGGAAGAATCTAAAGCATATTGTAAAAACAGCATAGAAAAACATACATAAACCATGAAATCAGCTACAATAAACTATTGTAATGCCGAGGTTCGGCAGTGTTCAATCAATATTCAGATTGGTGCTCATAATCGGTAATTTGTAATTTTTGCTGTTGTTCAAACATCCTTAGTGCATTTCTCATGCATTGTCTAAAGCCGTCAATCTTGATCAAATAGTGGAAAGTGAATGCAACTGTTTCGGGCTTTGATTTTGTGTGGTTTTTTTGATATTCTGACCTCCTAACATTGCCTGATTTGTACTAAGCTGCGATGGTGGTTGGATTCCTGCTAATGGAAATAATCGTCAATATATTCATCAAGCTCGTTTTCATTTGTCAACTCTATGAGGTTGTCCATCTCTTTGCTCACGGTAACATTAATTCCTTTTTTGTAAACTATCATTATGGAAAGGAGCCCTGCTTTTGCGGCTGATAATTTTGTTGCCGTACCTTTGTGTTCCAAAAAATATCGTGAATAGCTTGCCATGTAAAGTCCAAGTAATTGAGTATTTTTGTCGCAGATTTTTATGAGTTTTTCTGTAATGAGAATATTGACTGTCGGGCTGCCTTCAACCCATCGCATTACAAAAGCATTTACTTTTTGCCTTTTGTCAATTTCTTTATTGAGATCTGTTTCCTCAAGCCATTTTGCAGCGTCAATTATTGCATTTTCATACTTTGCATAATCCTCTCTTGATTTTAGTTCCACGTTTTGCGGGACTTCAAATGTAGTCTGTCCTTGCACAGTTAAAATGCTTATTAGTAGAAAAAGTATGCCTACTGCTAATGTTTTACCTTTTGTCATAATGATGTTTTTTAGAATGAATAAATAGAGTGCGCTCTTTACATTTATGTATTATCGTAGTAATGATTACCGTGATATTGATTTATCTTAGGTCAAAAAAACAGAAAATTCTAAAAACATGACTTCCGCGTTAAACTCGAATTTCATAAAATCCGTTCGTTTTCTCTATGTTCTTTAGTCCGGTACTTTTTGTAAGTCTTGACTCAAGTGAAAGGTCCAAAGAATTTTCGCTTTTTCTTTCGTGTTTTGTATGGTAAAGAAGTCTTAGACGTCGTTCTTATAGAACATTATCTTTCTTTAGTTTTGATTTCTGACCACACTGAAAAGTTAGAAAAGTTTCCCTACAAATAAAACATGAAACTTGAGTTATTTTGTCTGAAAGTTGTAATCCGCACCGCCGAATGGAGGCACATCACTCATATTCCCGCAATGCACCATTCATTTTCTCCCAAAACTACAAAACTTTGCTTATCTATCCAAATGAACTTGTTTAAACAAAAGCCGGGAAGTTGAACATTCGTATATTTGCAAAAAGAAGAACAAGTTACACAAATGGAACAACTCCCCGATATGATCTTAACAAAATTACAACAAAATCAGTTAGTAACAATATGCAGTG
>JAYRWZ010000577.1:0-4640 GCA_041917875.1 Chloroflexota bacterium
GTCAGCAAATGTTCTACTTTACTCTGCAAACATAGTTCTCTGCTCTGCAAAAGTGTTACTGTGGGTCAACAAATGTTCTACTTGCTTCGGCAAATGTATTACTGTGGGTCAGCAAATGTTCTACTTGCTTCGGCAAATGTATTACTGGAGGTCAGCAAATGTACTACTTGCTTCGGCAAATGTATTACTGGAGGTCAGCAAATGTTCAAAAGTAGCCAATTTTGAACTTTTTCTCCTTAATTAGACACATAATCTTTAAAATACTATGATTTCATAGTATTTTGAAGATTATGATGGTATCTTCGACAACTGATAGTTATCATGTCAGAAACATAGAACTACATTTGATTATAAAGTAATAGATTATTGAGTCTATAATTTCAATATTTGAAAAGAAGGTGCGAACAGAATAATCCATCAGTGATTGCAAACATGCGTGAAAATCAGATTGTACAGATGAGCATTCTTTCGATTGTATTGATGATTCAAGTATTCCCTTTTTGAATTGTGGATGAATGAAATCTCAAATAATGTTATCTTGAAAAGCAGATAAATCAAATGACTATTGCCCTTTCAAGAGAGGAAACATTGCACAAAGAGTTTCCATTTTTTTGAGCTATAAAGCAGCCAAAACCACAGGGTGAAACAAGAGTGTCTTCATAAAGTTATTACAGCAGCACATACTATGGACGGAATGAAGGACAATCACTCACATAAAACGGATGCCCAATGTTATGCAATGCTGCAAAGCACAAACAGGCGCGACAAAGAAGCCGGCTTTTCAGAGTTGTATAAGAGACATTCGCAGCGAATTTATCAATATTGCCGGCGGTTTACGGGCAATAATGAGATAGCAAGTGATGTGTTGCAAGAAACGTTTTTACGGTTTTTGTCTTCAGCCGAACGAGGTGCGGAGATGACCAATATCCCCGCGTTTTTACTTCGTATAGCCCGCAATCTGTGCATAGATGCGCGCAAACAACAAAGTCAGTTGGTCATAACATCAGAGATAATTGAGTTGCCGACTCATGATGCTCCGATGGAATCGCAGGAGTTGCGCCATTTACTTATAGCTGCTTTGGATGCTTTGCCTGAAGATCATAAAGAAGCCATAGTGCTGCAAGCATATAATGGCATGAGCTATCAGGAAATCAGCGAGGCAACGGCAGTGCCTGTGACCACTGTCCGTAACTGGATTGTGCGAGGCAAAAAGAAATTGCGTGAGATACTCTCACCGTATATTAAAGAATTGGAGAACTAATATGTCAGGCGAAACCCCATTATCATTGTCGGAACTTGTGTATTTGTTTGTTGATGGCGAAACAACTTCCGCCCAAGAGCAAGTTTTGTTTCAGCATTTGGCGAACGATGTGGATTTGCAGGCAGAATTGCAAGAAGCAATTCTCATACGTTCCACTTTGGAGCAAGATTGTTCGGCATTGGCTGTGCCACCGGAAACAACTGCGGCAATATTCAGCAAAGCGGGTTTTGCTTTACCCGGCACAACTGCCGGCTGGAGCTTGGGCACGGTTATCGGTTCCACAGTTCAGACATTACAATCCATTGCTTTACCCGGATTATTTGCTATTGGTGGTGCAGCATTGACAGCTTTGTACTTTATGCAAACCATGCCACGGACCCAAGAGTCAGAACTATTGGCATTTCGAAATCAGCTTACCGGACAGTCATCAGAGTCGGCAGTGCTTGTAACGACCGCGGACAATACAGACGATAGAACAAAGCTGAGTTTATCATCTGCTTCGATGAATGCGATCGATGGTCATGAGCAAAAACATTTTGCGTCGCTCAATAAAAATCATGGGTACCAACACAATGATATTCACGTGATGCAGGATATAATTGCTTCGAGCGATAACCAAGAACAATCGTTGGAATTATGGGAGGAATCATCACAATCAATAGATCAAACACCGTCAATGACAATCGCTACTCCCCTTTTATTCTCATCTTTTCCCACTATCACTCCCCGCCCTGCGCTTACACATGCCGAATATCTGAATACGGACATCGCCGCCGCACGCAAATGGTCTGTGTCTGCACGAGGTTTGATGACGATGAACACTATGCCATCAAGCAATGCTGCAAGTTCGGATGAGCATTTATCGGATTTTGCAGTGTCGGTGGGCTATGCACTTAATCCTCATACGGTAATCGGTTTAGAAGGCGGACGACAAAACATACGATACTACACATTTGAAAATGGCAAAGGTGAAAATGCGACCTTGCATACGAGTATGGGTTGGGCAGGCGGTTATGTGCGCAAACAATTTCATGACTTAGGATTCGGGGAATTAACACCATTTGCACACTTACATATAGGCGGCACATTATCCGGTCCGTCAGGGCGATGTATAACGGGATTGCAATGGCAACCGGATTCACGCATATCATTATCAGCAGGCATCGAAGCAAGCGCATTTCTGTATCAAAATTCCGGAACTTGGTATAGTATGCGAACTTTGGGCTTGACATATCAAGTAGATGTTCATTTTTAAGTAATTTTACATTCACACACTTAAAGGAAATACAATGAGAAGAAGATTATTTCTCATGGGATGCGTTCTTATCCTTGGCGCAGCGGTGCAATCATGCCGCGAAACAGGAGTAAACCCTTGGGATAAACCCAAAGACGGCGACCCAAACACCACAGATCAATTGACCAAAGAGCAACTTGTGGGTACACATTGGAAATTCCAACGTTTCGAGACTGCAGCCACAGTTTCTTTACCCACAGAAGATTATATTGATTTACGATTTGAAGGATTGAACAGAATTGGCGGCAAAGCTATCTGCAATGTTTATGGCGGCGAAGTTGAAATGCAAAACGAAACAATCAAAGTGAGCAATATTATTTCGACAGATGCATATTGTGGCGATGATAAATTAGATCAAGAATATGTACAGTCACTCGGCAAAGCTGTCTCATGGTCAGCAACAGCCAATGAATTACGTATCAAATATGTGCCCGAAGTTTCAGCTGGTGGAGTCGCCGGTGTTTTGGTATTTAAGCGAATCAATGGCGGCAATGATAATGGATTGGAGTTAAAGTTAAAACAATTAGATTCAAAATTGTTTTCATTGCATTCTTTTGTGAATGCAGGAGTAGAAGAAAAGCCTAAAGGCGCAGAAAATTGCACTGTTATTTTCTATCCTAATTATCAGAATACCCAACAAGGTAAAGCTAAACTAATGGCAGATTGTAATAGCGGAGAAGCAGACTTAGCGTTTAATGCTGATGGCAGTCAGATGACATTATCAAATTTTGATTTATCAAAAATGGGATGTCCCAATCAAACAACAGCCGACAGATTTATCGAATTTTTACGCAATGCAGGCAAATTTGAATATAGCGATTATGGCACAACACTCACAATTTGGAGCACATTGCCAACATTTGCGGAATCGAAAATGGTATTGCAAGTAAATATTCCCGATCAATCCGAACCGGATATTATTGAAATTCAAGAAACTCCTGCAACCGGCGTTCCGGCAAATACTTATCCGATGTTTTATCTTAACGGTTTACGCTTTGACGGTAAATATATAAATCTTAAATATAAATACGGCGGGCAAACCAATGATTACAGAATATCTGCATATTCACAATTTGAATTAGGCAAAAGTGATCCTCCTTTAATTATTGTAGATCTTGTTACCGATGGCAGCAATAATCCTATAAGCAGTTTAACGGAAGGTGAAGTAAACATTGGATTGGATGCAATCCGTAAAAGAGTATTAATTGCTTCACCGGGAAAAACAAAATTCCGCGTACAATTGCGTTGGGATGGCAAGCCTATCGGCGAAGTTGAAGTAATTGTGTAAATGACTCACACCATTTTATACAATTAGGGGCTGTACACTAAGTATAGCCCTTTTTTTATGATATGGCATGATGGCGGCAAAAATCAATTGCCTTTTGAAAATCATCCGGCAATTCAGAATCGAACATCATTTTTTGTAAAGATGTGGGGTGAATAAATCCTAAAGATTTAGCATGGAGAGCTTGTCGAGGAATAATTTTCATAACCTCTTCGGCTTTGGACTTCATGACACCTGACTTTATACCCGAATATGCAATTTGTGCACCTCCGTAAGCAGCATCACTCATTAAAGGATGACCTATAGAAGCACAATGCACTCGTATTTGATGTGTTCTGCCTGTTTTTAGCTTCAATTTAATAAGCGTACAAAAATCATATCGTTCCATAACAGAATATGTTGTATGAGCAAATTTTCCGTGTTTGGTATTATCCGTAGCAATAAATACTTTTCTGTCACGAGGCGAGCGCACAATATGAGAGACAATTTCTCCTTCATCATTTTTTACATTTCCCCATACCAAAGCATAATATTCTCTATCGGAAGTACGATCACGAAATTGTTTTGCCAAAAATGCTAATGCCTCTGTGTCTTTTGCAATAACAAGAACCCCGCTTGTATCTTTATCAATTCGATGCACTATACCGGGTCTGTAAGCTTCAACATTATAATGTTCGACAATAGTTTCTTCTTCGTCGCCGGAATCATTTTCGTCATTATCCACAACAATACTTTCCCGCATACCCAGATGATAAAGCAATGCATTAACAACGGTGCCGTAACGATTTCCGAAACCGGGA
>JAYRWZ010000578.1:0-4801 GCA_041917875.1 Chloroflexota bacterium
AATCAATTTATGCGCCGATGCAGAACAGATACAATGAGTTGTTTTGCTCAAAAGCATCGGTAATTTCTCAAGGTTACGATCCTTCCTACTTTGTTGAGAAATCGAATAATACACAGAGAAAGAAAGAAAAAATAGTTCTTACATATTCCGGTGTGTTTTATGAAAATAGAACACCTTCTTATTTTTTTGATGCTATTAGACAACTGTTAGCAAGGTATCCCGAATATATATCAAAAGTTGAATTATGGTTTATTGGAATATTTCGTGAAGAACATAAAGCACTTATCGAGAAAAATGGCTTGACCCATATTGTTAAACTGTGGGGCTATCTTCCTCATCAGCAATGTGTTGATGTATTATTACAATCAGACATAGTATGGGCAATGATGTTAGATGATTGTAGCACGCCCGGTAAGATATTCGAGTATATCGGTGCTCAAAAACATATACTTGGCTGCGTTCCGGAAAATGGAGCAATGGCAAAAATAATTCGTCAATGCAATGGAAGTGTTGTCACACCAGATGATATTCCTAAGTTAGTAAAGACGATACATTCGCTTTTGCTACAAGCCGAAAACGGCACATTACCAATTGTAAGCGATGAGGTAAAAAAAAATTATGATCGCAAGAACTTAACAGAAAAATTAGCTTTGTTATTCGATTCCCTAACCGGTATAGCTGAGAGTAAATAAAGCGCTCCGCGTTTTAATCTTCTTCTTGAGGTAACTCTTTATATTTAATACGATGATGATGAATGCCGGACAGACTTTTGATGAACGACATTTTAATCCTGTGAATGTCTTGGAGGGTTATTTCACATTCATCAAATTGCCCGTCATTGATTCTTTCTTTGAAAACATTATCCAAAGCATGTTCAATAATATCCGGATCGTCGGTATCTAAACTTATGTATAGCGCTTCCGCTACATCTGCTAACATCACAATGGCGGTTTCTTTAGAATTTGGTTTTGGTCCCGGGTAACGGAAATCATTTTCATCAATTTCTTTTCCTTGTTCTTGTGCATCTTCCATTGCTTCCGCATAAAAATGTTTTATAAGCAAAGTGCCATGATGCGTCGGAATAAAATTGATAATTCTATTTGGTAGTTTATATTCCTGTGCAAGTTCAATACCTTCTTGAACATGGTCACGTATGATTGAAGCACTTTTTTTAGGCAGTAAGCGATTATGCTTATTATCCATATTGATTTGATTTTCAATAAAGTACTCTGCCTTGGCTATTTTTCCAATATCATGATAAAATGCGCCAACCTTTGTTAGTAATGCATCAGCGCCGATCACACTTGCTGCTTGCTCGGCAATGCGAGCAATCGTGAGAGTATGTTGATATGTTCCGGGTGCTTTTTCTGAAAGTTCTGTTAAAAGCGGATGAGCTAAATTATCAAATTCCTGCAATCGAAGATTTGTCGTAACATTGAATATGCGTTCAACGACAAAGAGCAAACCAAATGTAATTAAAGGGGCAAATGCAGAATGAAATGCGATAATTAACGTTTGTTCCAACAGTACATTTATTTCAACAATCTTAATACAAGCTAATGATAAAATTGGCACTGCAAATCCGATAAATATAAAGAAAATGGAACGAAAAATCTGTGTTCTGCTCTGTACATCACGCACTGTGTATGCTCCTAACATTCCGGCGCTAAGCATTGATAACCCAATATCAAAATCATTACCACGTACACCGGCTGCTGTCAATGCCATTGTCAGTGTTGTGTAAAATGCGGTTCGACTATCAAATAGAATTGCTGTTATCATTGCTAAAGACGGGATAATTACAGCATAATGCAAAGGTAGCTTCGAAGGCATAATGACGCTTATCCAAGCCAATGCAGCAACGACGATGATAGCAAGGTTCAATCCCAATAATTGCAAGTTATCATTAAATATTCTTGGTCGAAGAAAAAATAAGAACAAACCAAGTATCGAATAAATGACTGACATATAGCCAAGGTTACCGATTACCATAAGCCAGGAAACCGACCTGTCCATTGTTAAATAGCGACTTTTGTAGTATGAGTCTAATTTTGCCTGAATTTCTTTTGTTATTCTTTGTCCGTTTGCCACAATGGTTTCGCCGCGTTTTATAATCGTAGAGTAACGGGCTACAGACTGATTTGCCAAAAGACGAGACTCATCCGTAAGTTGGTCCGAATACAATGCAGTAGGAGAAATAGAGCGAAACACGATGTCAGAGAGTTCATCAATTGCATTTTCACCAAGTTCTCTTACTATAATTTTTCCTACATGAGTACGTATCCATTGAGAGTCAATAACATGTTGTTTTGATACGATAATTTCTTCAATGGTAGAAGAGTTGCGGATTGAAATTTCTTTTTGTTTTATTTGAGAAAGCGGTGTATTGATAAAGTAGTTTTTATTGCATAACCCTGCGGTATGAATTAGTATTTTTTCCAGGGTTTCAAGATGTTCTTTTTTGTCATTTATCGGTATGGATTCGAAAAAAGCAATATTTTTGGATGACAATGTTCGAGAAGGCGTATATTGACGTATTTCCGTTAATGCTCTCTGAAGTTCAATGTCCGGTGAAGTATAAGATTTCTGAAAAACCATCATTACGCTTTCCGATGATTTTTGTAATTCTTCCTTATATTCATCTTGGGATTTTAAAACTGCAAAATCTTTCTGGGCAATAAGAGTTGGTTCGTTCCATAATATACCGATAATGTTTGATGTATGGAGATTACCCGTATCTGAGTTTTGAATAAAACTTGGATAAAAGAGTGTACAAATAACCAAGGTAACGCAGATTATTGTAATACGTATAAATGAAGAATTACGCCATTCTTGCTTATGGTTATGTTGCGATTCAGCTTCTTCATTCTGAAGTTTTGAAAACAATGTCTCTTTTGTTTTTGCCATAGTAAAATGAGATTTCTGTAAAGTTGGTTAATGTTGAATATATATTGGGATTGTTTTGTTGTAAATCCCGCTGTGGATTGTAATATAATACAGTCCACTACTAAAATAACTATGCGGTATTGTAACAGATAATTGACCCTCCGGCGTATAACCGTCGAAGAATGTGCCAAGATTTTCAGCGGTAAGTGAGTGGCATTGAATAATTGTATTTCCCGGAAGTCCTATTGAACAATGCAGAATATGATGATCATCGTATTGTTCAGTCATAAACGAATATGGTGTAGAGCTTGTGGAAACCAATCGTCCGTCGGTAAAACAGGAAAATACAGTTGTTGAAAATCGCATTGAATCCACAAACACACATTGAGGACTATCAGATAATATACTCACAAACATCTCACTTTTTTTATTCTCATGGAGCAATTGTGTAAATGGAAGAACACATGGCGTAACATCACTTTCAAAAGGCGAAGGTGCTTGTATTGTAAATGATATAGTTGTTGTTCTTTGTACTTGCTCAACTATCGGTACTGTAAATTCCAGAGGAATACTTGAAGGGCTGATAATTTGCCCGCTAAAGTTGAAATGACGACTGTTGTATTGTGCCGTAACTCTATATTCTTTCGATGGTATTATGCGCCAATCTTTACTGGTTAAGCGTATAGGAACGAATACTGTCTGACCCGGAACTATGTCATTGGTATCATGATGTTGTTGCATAATAAACGTCTGTAATCCTTTGCCGCTGAGCGTAAGTTCAATAACTTCATCATCATCGATTTCAATGGTAAATGTATTTTCAAAGTAACCCATATATTGAGGCGAAAACTGAAACACTAAGTCTATTTGCTCATTATATCTTTGTTCAAATATCATATCTTTCGGAGACAATAAAGAAAACGGACTGTTTTTATCGAGGGTTTTAACTGTTACTAATCGTTTTTCTTTTTTGGGATTATCATTCACGAGCGAAAAAATCCGAGTTGCAGTATCACATGTTAATATATCGGGAAATTGTATATTTTTTTCACTCATGCAAGAACGAACATAGACCGTAATCGTGTCATGAGCAACACAATTCCCATGTGATTGTACTGTACAAATATAGGTTGTTGTTTGTTCCGGCGATACAAGAATTTCAGCGCAACTATCACAATAATTGTCGGTTTTAGGTTGCCAACTATAAACAACATTGTTTGAAGAATTTGCTTTTAATGATGTTGATGAGCCAATGCACACGATAGTATCTTCTGCTGTTATGTGTACATGTATATCCGCAGTGCTGATAGTGACCGTGTCATATCCGAAACATATTCCATCTGTGACACTTACCGTATATTGAATTGGTAGCAAAGGTGTTGCAAGAGGGGATTGACATGTATCGCATGATAAAAATAATGACGGTTCCCATTTGTATTTTTTTGCAGTAGTTTTTGTTGTGAGTTGCACCGTTGAGCCCAAGCAAATTACTGTATCGTTAATTGTTTTGACATTTATTTCACGACCAATGATATCCAATGAGTCTATGCCATAACATTCAGCGCGTACATTGCCTTTAACATATATTCTTGTGAATGCTTTCGGATACACTATAATTTGCGTACAGTTTTTACAGAGTACTGAATCTTGCGTAAACCATTCATATTCCGATGCACCTTCTGCATATAAATGAATGGAATCGCCGGCACATGCTTCATTGTTTCCTTTAATTTTTACAGTAGTCGGACTTGTTGAAATTGTTATTGAATCCAAGATTGAGCAATTTTGCTCATTATATATTCTGACATAATACGTTGTCGTATCTTTCACTGGCATTGCGATTGGATCAGGGCATGTGATACAACTTAAAGTAGGGTGCGCTCTCCATTCATATTTTACACCTCCTTTTACAAAT
>JAYRWZ010000579.1:0-8848 GCA_041917875.1 Chloroflexota bacterium
ATTCAGTCAGCAACAATAAAGCACCACATTTTGCACCCAAAAATGGTTTCGAAAAACTATATTTTTCTCTCTCGGACTTAGCACGTCAAAAAACAATAAGAGATTTGGTACATAAAGAACATCTTAACGAATTTGATATTATCCATTATGACGGAGGTATGGATTTTACCCGTAAGCCCAAGCAATCGCTCGTCTGGAAAAAAGAAGGCAAGAAAATTGTAACTTGCTATTATGGCAGCGATTTACGTTCGAGAGGAATTATCAAAGAGTTGGAAGAAATATCAGATATGAAAATTACAAGCGAGTATGATCACTTGCAATTAATGGATAATTTAGATTATGTGTTTTATCCTTATGATACAAGTGAATTACCCGAGCCGGTTAGAAATACAACCTCAACAATAAAAATAGTACATTCTCCGACCAACCGTCAATTCAAAGGCACTGATGGCATAATAGCGTGTATCAACACATTAAGGAAGTCATTTCCTTTGGAATTTTACCTGCTTGAAAATTTACCAAGACCACAAGTACTTGACATAAAAAGACATTGCGATATTTGCATTGACCAAGTCGGCGGGTCACAGGGTGGGACCGGATACGGGAAATCAGGATTAGAAACACTAGCTATGGAAATTCCTACAATTACCAATATGACAACCGAGTATATGCAATGGATGCCCGATAATCCATTTGTGATCGCAAATTCACATAAAGAATTAGAGGAACAATTAGTGTTTCTTATAGAAAATGGCGATGCGAGAAGAAGAATAGGTCTGCAAGGCAGAAAATGGGTGCAGACCTATCACAGTTTTCAATCCGTTAATAAACGTTTATATAGTCTTTACAAGCGACACAATATAATTTAAACTGAACCGAAGAAATTTATTATCCGAAACTCTGTTGTTATTAAGTAGATAGTGTTTCGAGTCCTTAAAACCAAGAAAATCAACTATGTAAATCTTCACTTTCACTTTATTGTCGTCCTACATTTGCAAAATGTTGAGCAGCAGTAAAAGTATTTGATAAAAGCATAGCGATTGTCATAGGCCCTACCCCGCCGGGAACGGGTGTAATTGCGGACACATAAGGGAACACACTGTCATAATCAACATCACCGACAATGGAGTATCCTTTCTCGGAATTCTCATCATTAATACGATTAATTCCCACATCAATAATCACTGCTCCGTGTTTAATATCATTGGCAGTAATTCTATGCGCAACACCAATAGCCGCAATGAGTATATCTGCCTGTTTCGTATAATGTCGTATATCATCAGCTCCAGTGTGACATATAGTAACAATGGCATTTCCGCGAGCTGATTTTTGGTACAATAAATTCGCTATTGGTTTACCGACAATATTACTTCTTCCAAGTACTACAACATGTTTACCCGAAGTTGGAATCGAACTGCGAACCAATAATTCAACGATACCTGCCGGTGTACATGGAACAAAGCCACCAATACCCGTTACCAATTTGCCTACATTTACCGGATGAAATCCATCAACATCTTTGTCCGGATGAATTGCCATAATCACATTTGTTTCGTCAATGTGTTTTGGCAAAGGTAACTGAACTAATATGCCATGAATAGTGGTATCTTTATTCCATGCAGCAATAACTGCGAGTACTTCTTTTTCTGATGTAAGTTCCGGCAGGGTAACAATAACCGAGTGTAATCCGACTTTTTCACAAGCTTTTGCTTTTGATCGAACATACACCTGTGATGCTGAATTATCACCAACCAATAAAAGTGCAAGCCCCGGCTTTACTCCTGTTTTCGCAACTAAATTATTTGTTTTTTCAGCTAATTCCAACTGAATTATCTTAGCAATTTCTTTTCCGTTTATTATCATAGAATTTCACTATTAGTGTGTGAGTTAGACAAGCGTTTTACGTTTCGATAAAATCGTGTTTGCAATGGTTCATCCGCTATATAGACTTTCTGTAATGGTATGCCCATATCAGAATATACAGCAATAACGACGGATATAATTATTCCAAAAGTTTGATATATCCAGAAGGAAACAAAAAATGATGTTGTAAAAAGTATCACAACTTGTGCAATAAAGAGATAAGGTATTATTGCAAGTAAACTTTGAGCTTCCGAGGATAATGTAACTGATTGAAGCTGACGACTCATAGTGAAAAACAGATAACGAAACATCACTGCATACAAACCTATAAAAAAGAACATCCCGACTATACCCATTTCTGCCAAAACAGTAAAAAATGTAGAATCAATATAAGTTATCTGATTAACTCGATCATAAAGATACACACATCCCAGTCCAAATCCGGTTATTGGATACTCAACCCAAATCCAAAACCCGCGTATCATAGTATCTAACCTGCCAAAAAATGATTCTCCGCCTGTTGTTTGTGTTGTTCCTCCAAAAAAGATGCTATAAATACCGCCAACTCTTTGTATAAACAATTCAATGACACTCGTATCTGTGTAGAACAAAATGACAGTGTCGGCAACCAGAAGTAGAAATGGTAAAACTAAACCGAATATAAAAATGCCTCGTAACGAAAATTTTCTTCGATGTAAAAGATATGTAAGTAATAAAACTGCAGACAGCAATAATCCTGTCAGCGAAAATGCAAGTAATAATCCGACAATATTAACGATAACAATTGACCACCAAAGAAATGAGTTTTGTATAAAAGCTCTAAATTTATATGATAAACTTACAAAGAGCAAAGACAGTATCTGTGAAGTATAACCGGCAAATGTTGAAGGCTCTGAAAAAATCGAAGTTGCTCTAAAAAACGCTCCATAACTGAGACTTAACTGACCCCATTCCTTAAAGTCCATACCTCGTGCCAAATTAGTATTAGTGGACATTGTTATCCAAGCAAAAGGTAAGTTAAATGCACGGGCAAACAATTGATAGATTCCGAAAGCACTAATCAATAATGAAACAAAGATATGTACTTTATATGCCTTGTATATATCGCTTACAGAAAAATTTGACCCAACGATGGCAAACCCTATTACTAATACATAGATATAGTGCAGCGTAGTTTTTATCCATTGCAATTGCATTTCTCCATTACTTGAAACTATTGGTATTGTTGACGAAAGAATAACTGCAAGAGTAATGCCTAAGAACCACGAAAATATGGGAAACGGCGGTACTACTAATGGCTGCCCCTTCCAAACCGTCGAATAAAGAGCATACATAACAATCACTATGCTCATGATATCTACCATAGAGATTCCATACGTACTTACACTAAACAAAAAATACGTTGCCGTTAAATTTGAAAGTAACAGCAGTGAGAGCATGATACATTTCATAGATCTTGTGCCGCCCCAATTTGTTGTGTCATGGTTTTTTCTTTATTGAGACGGTATCTTGTCTGGAATTTCTTGTCGTGTCAGATTTGCTTTTGAAAGGGTTAAAGCTATCAAGTTTGGGCAATTCTGTCGGCACATCCATTTTTAGCACGTCTTTTAAAGAAGTTGGTAATTTCAAAGGAAAAGAAGATTCTTTCTCATTCGGAAGATTGTCCACAGGCATAGACTGCACATTAGGATCTGTTACAACTTGTATAGTATTTACTTCGGATTGTGCAGTATCCACTGATTGTTGCTGTACGGATAATGTTGAGGATTGAAACTCTTTTTGCTGTAAAGAATCCGGTCGCGGTGGTATTCGTTTTTGATCCCATGCCGACAATGAGGGAGCAACTTCTAAAGCATAATCCGACATCGGATATTGAGCCACTAATTTTCTATAATAAAAGATTGCACTATCAAGTAAAAATAATTTTCTCTCAAATGTCCATCCAACGGCATAAAGAGAACGCGCCGCATATTTTGATGTAGGGAATTTCGTAAAAACTGTTTTATATTGTCTTATCGCTAAACTATCGTTCCCTGTCAGACGAAATCTTGACCCACTGCTGTAAAAATCTCCTGCTGTATCAATTTCTGCCAGCTCAGTAAACCCTAATTTAACTCTTGCTTCTTTACCATACTCTGTTTTTGCATACGTTATTGCCATAATTTCCATTAAAGAATCGGCGACGGTGGGCAATGAATCTTTTATCTTTCGATGAATGGAATATAAAAACTGCGCTCTCTCGGGCGATGACTGCGGACATGAATCAGCTGCTTTATAAAAATATCGCAATGCCGAATCATTTTTACCTATTTTTTCAAATACACGTCCGACAGCAAAATACCTTGCAGCGGTTAATGTTCTCACAGTATCGGTGATCTGGACATTCTTTTTTACTAATTGATTTGTCTTATGTATCTCGATTTGATGTGTTTCCATTTCATTGAGCAATGTGTAATATTCATTTGCTGCTCTTGCAACAGGAGATTTTGCACCTCGTGATTTCGCAAAGTATATACGACTCTTAACATAATCATTTTTTTTGAAATACTCCATTCCCTTTTCAAAGTACATAGCAGCAATATTCGGATTACCCGAATATGTGTCAGCTTTTTTCTCTGAATCCATAAACAAAGAGTCTTTACCGGATAATCTGTAGAGACGCATCTTTTCTGCCAGTAAAGAACCTTCCCAATCTTTATAATTTTCATTAGATGACATCGCATCGAGAATTTCTTCTGCTTGTTTATATTTTTTCATATAAATAAGACTGGAAGCCCTAAAAAGCCGCGCTTCATATTCACCCAATAAATCAACATCAAAATCACCGACTTGATGAAACTCTTTTTCAGCTTCTTCCCAACGTGATAAACGATAATAAATAGAACCGAGTTCAAGGTGCCATTTTGATGCTTGTGCACCGCTTTCCGTGATGGCTATTGCTTGTTTATAAGGGCGCACAGCTTTTTCCACATCATTAAAATAGATATAATGTTCGGCAGAAAATTTAAATGCTTCCGCTAATATGTCATATCTGTCTTTATACCACGCAATATCAATACACCGAGAGAGAGCTTGTTCACCTAAAAGATATTTACGTTCTATAAAATATGCTTGCGCCATAAGAAGGTGTGCATCAGGTGATAAATCTCCGAAGGGGAATAAATCTACAAGTTCACTACATTTAATTTCAGCATTCATCCAATCGTTCTTGTAATAGTATGACTTTGCCATTAAATAGAGCGAACCCTCTATAAAATTCGATTTCGGATGCTTTTGTAAAATCTTAGATCCTTTAATCAATACAGAGTCTAATTTAGTTTGCACAGGTTGGATTCTGGCTTTATCAATAATATAATCTCGAATAAATGGAGCGGTTTCATTGCGACTAGGCTGATTACCACCAAATAATACACCACTATCAAGAGGAACTAAGGTACGTGGTGGTTTTTTAACGGCGATCGCAGAAAACTCGAATTCGTCCTCGGATTCTTTCATCAATCGCTGTGCATTATAATAGGTATTAAAAAAAGTCGTGAAATTGTCATAAGTCCTGCAACCCGTGGCTAAGAATAATAGCGTGAGTAATAAAGCATGACTATAATATTTACTTATGCTGTTCATAATATTTTAACAGAAGGTAAAAAATAAACACAAGTGCCACAGTACCATAAGCATGTTCATTAAGATTATTACATTGACAATCCAAGTTTAAGCATTTCTGTTTTTTCTGCAATTTGCAATTGTTCTAACACTACACCTAAGTTTCCATCTATGACCTCACGTAAGGGATAATTTTTAGCATCTCCTTCCAAGCGGTGATCAGTGACTCGGTTTTGTGGATAATTATATGTTCTGATTTTTTCTGATCTATCGCCGGTTTTTACCAAATCTTTTCGTGCCGAGGAGATTTCCGCATGTGCTTTCTCAGATTCCATCTCATATAGTCGGGCGCGCAAAACTTTCATTGCTTTTTGCCGATTCTTTAGTTGTGAACGTTCATCTTGACATTGCACCACGATGCCTGTGGGTATATGCGTCAAACGAACAGCCGTTTCAACTTTATTGACATTCTGACCACCTTTACCGCCGGATCTGAAGATATCAACTCTCAAATCTTGTTCCCGAATATCTATATCTATTTCTTCTGCTTCGGGAAGCACAGCTACAGTTGCAGCCGAGGTATGTATTCTACCATTGGCTTCTGTCTCAGGTACACGCTGCACACGATGCACGCCACTTTCATATTTCATTCTACCAAAAACACTCTCACCTTCAAGGGAAAACACAATTTCTTTGAACCCTCCCCTTTCACTTTCATTCATATCAATCACTTCAATCGTAAAGCCGGCTCGCTCGGCAAATCGCTGATACATTCTAAACAAATCACCGACAAAAATACCAGCTTCGTCACCACCCGTACCGGCTCGCACCTCTATTATGCAATTTTTTGCATCGTTTGGATCACGTGGTAAGAGAAGCAGCTTTAATTCATTTTCCATTTGGGCAATTTGTTCACGCAGTAACCCCTGTTCCTCATAAGCCATATCGCGAAGTTCCGGCTCAATACCGGAATCTTCAATGAGTTCCTTATTTGCCTCAACCTGTTCAACAACTGAAAGATAATCCTTTCCTATCAGCACCAATGGCTCAAGTGACTTGAACTCTTTTGACAACAATCTAAACTGAGTGATATCGGCAGAAACCGAAGGATCCATCAATGAATGTTCGACCTCATGAAATCTATCTATGATACTACGAATTTTCTCTTGCATTACTCAATATGTTATTTTTGGTGAATCGAAATACAAAAATACGTCATTTCATAACCTTGTGTGATTTCTTTGTATTCAATATTATCATCGTACTCACGTTTTAGGCACTAAGAATTCGGATATATCAATGAAGTTTATACGCTTAATATTCATACCCTTATTTTCTGTCATCCTCTTTGGCTGCGCCGATGAGAATCCCTTGTTGGTAAATCCTCCGGATGGAACAGATAGCATGATGTTGAGAGTAATTAACTTAGCCGGAGACGGAAACGCACGCCAGCTTTCTTTTGGCATACCTTCTATTTCAGCGGCTACCGAATATGCTGCTGTTTCGCCTATATTTCGAGCTCCGATCGGTGATTCCGCGACCGCCATCATTCTCAATAATGGAATCGAAGAACAGAGAACATTTCGTAAATTGCAATTCACACGAACGAATTATCATACGTACTTTGTCTTGCCCGGAATAACATCCAAACGAATGAAGCCTGCAGATACTTTGCTTTATTATACGACGCAAGCAAGACGTTCATTGTTAACACGTAATCCCGAAATAAAGTTAATCAATTGCTATCCAGACTCGCAGTTTGTGTTTTCAGTGCGTGAAGGATGTCAAAACGGAGAGGAATTGCTTAGAGACAATGGTTATTTATCACAAAGTGCGACAAGAGAGATTGCAGGTAATGTTAACCTATCGCTGACATTGCTCAGAACCAATAAATCGAATCAACAGACAGATGTAATTGGTTTATATACACTTAATGTAGAAGATTTTTCTTCCTATAGTCTGTTTACATATAAACAAAAAAGTGGCTCAACGGGATTAAGTGTCATCAATGATCGTAATCAGACAACAAATGCCCTGCAAAATCTGGTGGAAGTTCCTGAGAGAAAATCACTTGTACGGTTTTTGAATCTGTCTCAATCCGAGTTAAGTTTGAAGAAGATAGAGCAGAATGTAAGCTTGTCGGTACATAATGTTCAATCATCAACAATTAGTGGTTCTGCAGAAATAGGTGCATGCAAATCATCGGTTGTTGATACATTTTCAATTGAGCAAAATGGCGAACGCGGGTCATTCATTAACTTTCCTGTGCAAGTGCAAAAAACTTATATAATCGTTGCTAATGATAGTGCTTCAAAAATTGGGAAGTATGTAACTGTGCTTCCTCAAATTACAAATACGAACACAGACCCTTTATTTTCAAGAATTTATGTAGTTAACCTTATACAACAACATTCCGATTTAACATTTGCTGTGGCATCGAGAACTGTTCAAGGCGGTAAACAACTGTCGGGAGAAGTTCTTTCCTCCGGTTTGCTGTATGGGACAATGTCAGCTCCGGTAGTTATTCCCGCCGGTACATTACCTTTAACAATATTTACAACCAAGCAACCGGCACAGCTTCAATCGGCATTTGTTGGCAATATTGAGGGCGGAAAGTCATACTACCTCATTGCTTGGACAAATTCGGACGGACAAACAAAATCAAGTTTGTTACCTACAAATGCTGAAGAACAGCCATTACCTTTGTTAGATAAAGGATCATTTGTTGCTTTAGTTCAGGCTAATTCTGCGAAAACAAGCATTAAGTTTTCCATTGACAATGTAATATCAGGTCTCAACATAGATTTTCGCTCATCAACCGGAACAGTGCTGAAAAAGGGAAATTATCAAATTTCTGCCGATGATCTTACTTACAATCTTATAATCAATCCCGACAGTAACTATACACTTTACACATACACATCACAATCGGGAAATAGTGCAATAGCTTTTAGTTCCCCGCAAGGTTCAACCAGATATGGGCAAGCGAAACGTCGCTGTGTTAACCTGTCACAAGACCAAGAAAAAGTATCGGTTAGCGAAGGGGCTTCTGCAACTGTAGGTATCATTGCTGAAAATGTATTCAAAAACTCATTCCGAGATGCTGCGGCGGTTTTTGTGGAACGGAGACTATTGCTCACATTTTGGAATAATGAAAAAAAATTATCTGAAATAACAGGCTTATTACCCTTAGGGAGAAACTACTCACTTGTTATTGCAGGTAAAGAGGGCAACTATTACACATTAGTGCAACAAGAATATTAACTCAATCGTAATCCTCATACATCGAACAAAATAAAGACCATGAGAACTCTCACTATTGAAAGCAATGGCAGAATCGAAAAAACTGCTATTTACATAAATGGCGAACAAATTGCCGGAATTA
>JAYRWZ010000580.1:0-1960 GCA_041917875.1 Chloroflexota bacterium
ATGGATGCCCTTCGAATGAGGACTCAGCTATTGTTTCTCCGCCGCCTATAGATTCATGTAATAATGCTAATGATAACTTATATTATGCAGCACGTTTTCCATTAGGCACTGCGGTTAACTATGATGCATGGAAATCAGATCCGGAGTATGCTCAGTTGCTGTCAAAACATTTTAACAGCATTACTGCAGAAAACATTATGAAGCCGGCATATTTACATCCTGATGAAAATATTTTTCGCTGGGAGCAGGCTGATGAACTTGTTGAATATTGTCAAAAAAATTCTGTTCGATTGCATGGACACACTTTATTATGGCATAGTCAATTACCTTCATGGATGCAGTTCTTTCAAGGCGATGAAGCAGCGTGGGATGCAATGATGAAGCGACATATACAGACTATTGTTCGCCATTTTAAAGGCAAGGTAGCTGCATGGGATATTGTTAATGAAGCTTTCGAGGAAGACGGGTCTTTTCGTCGAAGTGTTTGGTATGTGCAACTTGGTGAGAGTTACATAGAAAAAGCGATACAGTATGCCAAAGAAGCCGATCCGAATGTACTGTTGTTCTATAATGACTATAACTTAGAATTTAATGCTTTAAAGCGAAGTGCTGTTCTTGCCCATTTTGGAAAGTTGCGTGCCAAAGGAATAAATATTGATGGCATCGGAGTGCAAATGCATATTTATCATGTATATCCTTCTCCACTAATGATTCGGGAATGCCTCAATGAGATAGCAAAAGAAAATTATAAAATTCATGTATCGGAAATGGATGTATCCGTGAATCCTTTGAGTGTGGATATTGATTATAATGACTCCGTACAAACAGTGCAAATGCAACAGTATCAGACGGTGATAAATGCTTATAAACAAATACCTGCGTCATTACAATATGGTTGTACTTTCTGGGGAATTTCCGATAATTATACGTGGATTCGTTCCTCTTTTTTGAGAGAGGATTACCCTTTACTATTTGATGATAACTACAAAAAAAAGAAATTGTTCAATGCAGTGAAGTTTGCACTGTGTAAATAAATAACTATCAGGAGATATGATAATGAAAAAAAGTGTTCTTACACTTTGTGTGTGTCTGTGTTTACAGGCAGTTTTTAGCGGTTGTAAAGCAACAATCGGCGAGTTTACGGCAATTTCCACCAAAAAAGTTGATATTGGTATGAAATATGTAAAAACGCAGACAGTTGAGACGAAGCAATCAATGTGGTTTGTTTTTGGTTTTCCCCTCGATAAAATGACTTTGATGTCTGTCGTTTCTCAATGCTTAGAAGAGGGTGGAGGAGAATATGCTACTGATGTCACTATTACTTCGCAAACATTGCCATTAGTTTTAGCAACTCAGTTAACATATTCCATCAAAGCTGATGTTTGGAAGCGTGCAAGCAGCAGCGATATCTTTCTCAAAAAACAGGATGTATATGAATTAAAAATTATGGATGATGGTAAAAAGTATATGGTTGCAATTCATAATTCCGAAAATGTAATACCCATATTTCAATAAGTTTCTTTTCATGAACCCATAGAAATATGGGTTCTTTTTTAAGTGAAGTTATGAATTCTGTTGTTATAGACAAAATCAATATTGCTCTCATACTTCTGTCATTAATCATAGCAATATATCTTCCTTTTGAACTATTTCTTTTTGCGTATGCTGTGCTTGGTCCACTGCATTACCTTACAGAAATTCGATGGCTTCGAGAAAAAGAATATTTTCTCCAACAAAAGAAGAATATTTGGTTTTTTGTCATTGCATCTATTTATATGTCTTTACATACATTATTGGCTTTGCCATTTGTAAAAGTATTGATGGATCAAGAAACATTAATGACTATTGAGAACTTTTGCAACAGAACAAATTTCCCTCTGCCTTTTGTGATGTTCTTTTTCGCAATTATTCATCCATATAGTACCAAAATCTCCCATTCCTTCCTCGCCTTTTTTGCGTG
>JAYRWZ010000581.1:0-7087 GCA_041917875.1 Chloroflexota bacterium
CCAAAAGGGAACTGTGGGTTGCACAGTCATTAGATACGTGACAAGTGCTACGGCAAATGCTAAAATGCCAAAAGCACGGTGAAGAACTTTTGTATTCATGTTCTTTTCATATAATGAAACAAATATTTTTTATCCGAGACTTGAAATCACAGCGCTTCAGCAGCGTGATTGACGGCAAAATTACGATGCAACTCCAAACAAAACTCCGTTTATTCGTCTTTTCCTATCAATTTCAGCAAAAAAATTCGGATTTTTGTATTCTTTCATAAGACAATATTCTTTCTTTCATTATTTTCAATGGACAAACAGCGTATGAATACACATAAGTGTGACGTAGTAGTAGTAGGTGGCGGTCCCGGTGGTTATGTGGCAGCAATTCGTGCTTCACAGCTTGGTAAGGATGTCATTTGTGTCGAAAAAGATAAACTCGGCGGTGTATGTTTGAACTGGGGTTGTATCCCCAGCAAAGCACTCCTAAAGAGCGGCGAATATGCCAACTTCCTTAAGCATGCCGATGAGTATGGCTTCGGTTTACCCGAAGTAAATGTCAATTTCCCGCAAGTTATCAAAAGAAGCCGTGATGTAGCCGACCGTATGTCAAATGGTATCAACTTCTTATTCAAAAAATATAAAGTACGTTCCGTCAAAGGTCACGGCGTGGTGAAATCAGCCCAAAAAGTGGAAGTTCGTGACGCAAACGGCAATGTCACCGACACCATCGAATGCGCCAATGTGATTATTGCCACAGGTGCACGACCACGCATGATTCCCGGCATTGAAGTGGACAGAAAACGTGTCCTCACCAGTTCTGAGGCTATGATTCAGCAAGAAATACCCAAAAACATGATTATCATGGGTGCAGGTGCTATCGGTGTGGAATTTGCCTATTTCTATAATGCTTTTGGTGCTGCAGTCACAATCGTCGAAATGATGCCCAATATTGTTCCTGTGGAAGACATCGAAGTTTCCAAAGAACTTGAGCGCAATTTCAAAAAAGCAGGCATGAATCTCATCACCGAAGCACGTGTGCTTTCTGCAAAAACCGTTGGCGAAGGTGTGGAAATAGTCGTACAGAAAAAAGACGGCTCGCAAGAAACCCTCAAAGCCGACATTGCTCTTAATGCTATCGGCGTGCAGGGCAATATTGAGGGAATCGGACTTGAAGAACTTGGCATTGCTATGGAGCGCGGTTGGATCAAAGTGGATAAATATCTGCGTACAAATATCGAAGGTATCTATGCTATTGGCGATGTTGCCGGTCCGCCATGGTTAGCGCATAAAGCATCTGCCGAAGGTATGGTCTGTGCAGAATTTCTCGCCGGACATCATACCGATGGCGTAAACTATAAAAACATCCCCGGCTGTACATATTGCCAACCGCAAGTAGCCAGCGTCGGATTAACCGAAGCAAAAGCTCGTGAAGCGGGTTATGAAATCAAAGTGGGTAAATTCCCCTTCACCGCCAATGGTAAAGCACATGGCATAGGTAAAACAAATGGCTTCGTAAAATTGATCTTCGATGCCAAATACGGTGAATTGCTCGGTGCACACATGATTGGTCCTGATGTGACGGAAATGATTGCAGAATTAGGATTGGCTCGTGAACTCGAAGCAACAGGTCCTGCCATATTCAAAACAATCCACGCTCACCCGACTTTATCGGAAGCTGTCATGGAAGCTGCGGCAGGCGCATGGGGCGAAGCCGTTAATTTCTAAACCATCACTCTTCATTTCTTCCATCCTCTGCTTTCTTCGAGAGCAGAGGATTTTTTTTATCCCCCAAACTCTCCTCTTGACAGGTGACGGTGGTCATTGATGCCATGAACATCGTATTCCGGACGGATTCCATTGATAAATTCCCCTGCCTAAACATGGTCGAAGATCGGCGCGGTGGAGTTTTTTGTTGACATCTTTTTTTCTCTGACAATCGTGATATCTACTATGATTGTCGCTTCATCTTCTCTGGCTTTCACTTTAACTTCTTTGGCTGTCACCTCATCTTCTCCGGCTTTCACTTTATCTTCTCTGGCTTTCACTTCATTTTCTATGCTCATAGTAAGTCTCATGAAGGAGGCAGTAAGTCACGCGAAGGAGGCAGTAAGTCTCACGAAGGAGGCAGTAAGTCTCACGAAGGAGGCAGTAAGTCTCAGGAAGGAGGCAGTAAGTCTCACGAAGGAGGCAGTAAGTCTCACGAAGGGGGCAGAAGCCACTTTTTCGCTCATAGAAGGTCAGAATCAGGCAAAAGAAGTACCCACCCCGTCCTACGGACACCCCTCCACGGGAGGGGAATTGTCGGGAAAAGGTATAAAAGAGTCCGCGCCGCGCTCAATTCGTGATTCGACAGGCTCATCAACCGAACTCAATGACCGATAGACACACCTCCTCTTGAGGGGAATTTTTGATAATTAATCCCGTAGGGATGACATGATAAGAGAAAATCAAATCGTGGTATAGTTCAAACCACTAAGGTTTTCAAAAACCTTAGTGGTTTATGGAATGAATGACATCACATATCTTTTTCTACTACGTTATCACCCCTGCGGAATTGAGTTTCAAAATTCAACACAGCGACGGATATGTATCACAAACCTCTAAGGTTTTCAAAAACCTTAGAGGTTTATAGAGGGGAAAAATATAAGAAGTAACGATTATCGTTTCACAACCTTAAATCCAATGGAGCGACCATATCCTTGCATAATTGCCAGATTGATCCATGACAGTGCAAAACACTCCAATAATTCTACTTTATCACCTTTACCGAAATCATAACATTGCTCAAAGCCGGCATCCTTTGCCAACGCTGCTGCCACTTGTTTTGCTTTATCACTATCCCCTGCCATGAACATATCAAGTGAAAAAGATCCATAGTGGGGATTCTGCATATTTTCAAAACCCGTAGAATTAAAACATTTCACAACCTCAGCCGCAGTTTTATCGGCAAGACAATGATACACTGTCGCATAGGGGTCCGGTTTTTGTCGTACTGCATTCGTTGCATCAATGCAAATTTTCCCTTGCAAATCACCTGCTTGTCCTATAATATCAAAAATGGCTGTGGGCGGAGTAGCTATGAGAACAATCTCTGCTTGATTAATTGCTTCGGGAACTGATACTGCCGTCGTATGCGGATTACTCAGTAAATCCATCCCTTTAAACTGTTCCTTATTCTGAACGCCAAGGAAAATGTTGTGTCCGGCTTTTGCCCATGCGGTGGCAAGTGCACCACCGACATTGCCCGAACCTATAATTGCAATGTTCATACTATACCTTTCTCTACTGTGATAAAAAAAAATTTACTCAAATAAAAGTGGTTTAATTTTCAAAATACGTTTACATCATTGAAAATCGTGCAAATCAATCATGTATATCCTCAAAATCACTTTAATCCCAGTATAATTTTGTTGATGCATGATTGTATGTTATGACATATTCAACTACTGTACTTCATCTGCTCACATTGTTATGTCACCACATTATAAAAACGATAAGACTATTTCTGTAGTGTATGAAATATTTCAATCGAAATGTCTCTGACGCTTATCAGGCATAAAATACCATAATGGTATGAAGGCAAAAATTGCAAATGAAAGAAAAACAGAAATATATGCTAAGGGAACAGATAAAAAATAAAACAGTGATGCAAGTGCATTTCTACGATGGATATGAGGACTATAAGGCAAGAGTTTTGCGCGAATTTCCACATAATGTCGCAATAGTAAAAAGACAAATGCATTGAGAAACATTATAGTGCCATAAAACATCACCGCAAGATACATTGTAGGATGTTGTGCCATAAATGCCGTCGGCAAAGGAATAAGCGACATCGAAAATAATAATGCCATATTATACCAAATGAGTGTGCTGTTGGTGTGAGGAATTTTATCAAAAAGTGAATGATGATTTATCCACATAATAGCAATGACAAGGAAACTCAGCGAATAAGACAATAACTTTGGATAAAGTGTTGTCATTATATCCCGTAAAACCGTAACAGAAAATGGCTCGGAAATATCCTGAATTTTCAGATCAAAAACCATAATCGTGATAATAATGGCAATGACACCATCACTGAATGCTTCTATGCGATTTTTGGTTAGCATATCTATAATATAAATCCATCATGTGGAATATGCTTTGATACGATTTTTTCACCAAGCATTTCCCTCAGATCATTTTCAATGGTATGGCATAATGCTGTCATCGGTATATCCGTAATGGTATTTTCAAAAGGGTTTTCATTGACTTCACCGACTTTACTCATCACACCAAAAATAAAGGAAATGAGAATACTTACGGGAATCATCATATAGTCTATGTTCAATTTGGTAAAATCAGCGATAAGCGTACATGGTAACAGCACCATAAACACTAATAAAAACAATTTCGTAAAGTAATGATATTGTCGTAAGAGGGGCGTATTTTTAATTCGCTCGCAAGAACCCTGTGCAACGGTAAAACTTGCTAATGTCGGTTCTATACTTATATTGTCAAATGCACCTAAAAACTCGGTACGGATACCTTCTTTTATTTTTTCTCCTTGTTTCTGAAGAATAAAATTCGGTTTATTGGATTTATGTAATAATTCCCGATATTCTTGTTCAGGAAGAAAAGCAGAAAGTTCATCCCATGAAGTTTGCCGGCGCAAATGCAAACGCAGTGCATGAGCGAATGCTATTTGCCTTTGGAGTATATCTTTAACATAGTCATCATACTGTTGTTGTGATATTTTACCAATGGCAATGGCATTGGCGGTATTGGCAATAATCTGCCGTGCAAAAATTCTACTGCTATTGACTATTGTTCCCCATTGCGTGCGTGCCTCCCACCAACGGCTATACGAGGTATTATTCCTGAATGCAATAAATATGGCAAGCGCACTGCCAATAATTGCGGTAAGCGAAAAAGGTAATATAATGACATTACCGTATTCTGTTTGCGATAACCAATAAATAAGCAGTGACAATCCTGTGGAAACAATAAGTTCCATTCGCATATAGCGCAGAACGGCTATCGGATTAAATATTTTTCGTAGAATCATTGTTTTATGGCTTTAAATCATAAATGTCTCGAATATGCTTAAATTCTTCTTCCATAGATAAACCTAAATCATGTAACTTTCCGGTGCGTACATCAAAAACCCACCCGTGTATTTTCGGGAAACCCGTTTTATACCATGCCTTCTGAACATGATCAATTTTTATGATATTCATACATTGCTCATAGACATTTAGCTCAACTAATCGGTCGAATTGTTTTTTTTCATCGGTAATAGACTGTAATTCTGCATAATGATAGCGCCGCACATCGCGCAATGTTTGCAACCAATTATTTAATTGCCCCATATCACTTGGATGTAAAGCTGCTTTGACGCCCCCGCATTCATAGTGACCGCAAACAATAATATGTTTTACTTTCAAGTATTCAACTGCATATTGAATTACCGCATTACTGTTGCAATCTGTGGGTATTACTTGATTGGCAATATTACGATGAACAAATATTTCTCCGGGTTGTAATCCCATTAAATCTTCGGCTGTGACGCGGCTGTCAGAACAGCCGATATAAAGGAACTCCGGTTTTTGTCCTTGGGAGAGTTCCTCAAAGTATTGTGGATTTTTCGCAAGTTTTTCTGCAATCCATTGTTTATTATTTGCAAAGATTGTTGAAAAATTCATTGATATTTCCCAAAGTATTAAAATTCATAACGAGCAAAAAGACCAATATTTTCTGTTGTTGTTACTGTTGAATGATGCACTATTTGCTGAAAATCCATCATAATACCACCGGCAATGGCATTATGGCGTAATCCCAACCGTAAACGCTGCACTGCATTCAACATGTCAGTTGTTGGATTAAAAACAGGAAACAGTTCACCCTGCGCAAATAATTTCCATGTTCCATCAATTGCTGTCTGATAACGCAGTAAAACAAACATATCAATGGCACCTTGTTTTTTTATATCGGCAACAATCCACCCGAATACCAAAGTCTCTTCTGCACTGTGCACATATTGCACGCCGAGTTTTCCCAAAAAACCTGCATTGAGAAAAGAACCGACGCCAACGAAACCTATGCCATTATTCAGATTATAGGAAATGGCATTTGTCGAACCAAAAAGTGTGGGTGAATTTTTATAATCATTATTTGCTCTGTTGCGACTGAAAAATAACCAAGGACTATTTTTTCCATCATCATTGCGAAAAAACTTATACCACATCAGATCAATGCCATAGCGATCATCTCCGGCATAGAATTCCGTTGATTGTGCCTTTGCCATACTCTGCACACAAAGTATGGCAAATATTACACATAACGTTTTATTGATCATGGGATAACAGACCAATTTTATTGCCTTCCGAATCAATAATAATCGAAGCATATCCAAATTTTCCGAGATTTATTCCGGGAACAATCACTTTTCCTCCGGCGGCTTCTACCTTTGACACGGCATCGGATAGTGCACCAAAGGCATGAAGGTACATAACTCCACCATCCGTCGTTGGTTGTAAATCAGGACGCACCACTATGGAGCCACCAACGGCTTCTCCCGTTGCAAATGGAACATTAAATAAAATCAATTCGCCCGAACCGAAAGTTCCTTTACGTACATTACCGCTGAGAACCGTTGAATAAAACTGAAAAGCACGCTCTAAATCAAGTGCAGGAATTTCAAACCATTGTATTGCATTCATAATGATTATTTCTGTAATAGTTGGACAACTAATTCCGCAGCGGCAGCACCTGAGTTTTGTTGCTGACCAGTAATTAAATTTCCGTCTTGAATTGCATACGATGAAAATGGTGCTGCCGTTTTAAAGTGTGTATCGGCAATTTTTTTTGCTTCTGTTTCTATACGATATGGCTGTATTTTCATACCTACTGCCTGATCGGCAAATTCTTCTTCCGCATCGGCAAATCCTGTCCACGTTTTTCCTTTGACTACTAATTCGCCGTCGGAAGTTTTTGCTTCCAATAATAATGTCGTGGAATGGCATACTGCTGCCGATGGTTTACCATTTTCATAAAATGCGACAAATAATTTTTCTAAATCATTATTACCGCGAAAAGTGTACATGGGTCCTTGACC
>JAYRWZ010000582.1:0-11354 GCA_041917875.1 Chloroflexota bacterium
ATAATTTATTTATCCAAGATGCTTTCGGCAGTTTTATTTTTCCGGATGTGGAAGCATTTCGCGCAAAAACACCTTCTTTTTATGCAATAAGTTATGCAAATACTGATATTACGGGAGGCGACATACGTCCCCGCGCGGCATGGAGTATGCTCCAAACGGGATGGTATTTGTCGGATGAATGGAATATTGCCGATAACTTCAAAATTATCGCAGGATTGCGCATGGATGTGCCTATATTTTTCGATACGCCCTATCGTAATGATACATTAACCAAACGTTTTCCCGGATTTTCTACCGACCGATTACCGACTAATAATTTTCTTCTTGCTCCGAGAATCGGATTTAATTATAATGTTCTTGACAATAAATCCCTAATTATTCGCGGCGGAACGGGAATATTCACGGGACGTGTGCCGGCGGTATGGATTAGCAATCAATTTTCCAATACCGGTATGGATATATTACGCTCAGAACTTGGAACAAGAGGTGCAAATCAAAGAGTTATCAGAGTGAATGACCAAGATTTTATTTTCCCTATTGACAATAATTATGCAAATAATCCATTAGTGCCCGGCGATTCATTATATCCGGGACAACCGATACGGACTTCGGTGATAAATCTAACCGATCAAAATTTTAAATTACCACAGACATGGCGCTCAACATTGGGTTTTGACCATAAATTATCCAATAGCATTACCTTGACAATGGAGGGAATGTATAGCAGAAACATTAATGAAGTAACTGTTTCCAATATGAATTTACGCCCATCAAAGCGACTTGCATCTTCGCCCATTGATGGCAGACCACTCTATGCTACTGCCAGACAGGATTCTCTCCGTGCTAAAGAATTTACACAGGTTATACTTTTGGGAAATCGCAGCGAGGGCTATCAATATTCTTTTTCATCACAAATTGCCCTTGATTCGCGCAATACCTATATTCCGGGATTATCCGCTCTTGTGTCTTATACCTTCGGCAGGGCTTATGATCTTATGGACGGACAAAATTCGACGGCTCTTTCTATTTGGTCAAACACAGATGCCATTGACCCGAATAATGCCTTGCTCGGGCGTTCAAGTTTCGATATTCCCCATCGAATTATGGCTAATATTTCTTACAATTATGAATGGGCAAAAGACATAAAATCTACCGTCGGAATTTTTTATTCGGGTAATTCCGGCGAACCCTACAGCTTAGTCTATAACGGCGATATAAATGGTGACGGATTTGCGACTAATGATTTAATTTATATACCAAAACGCGAAGATTACGGAACAAAAATTATTGTTCAAAAACCCAGCGCGGGGACTGATTTACGAAGTGCCGAACAAATTTTTGATCAATTTATGCAATTTATTGAAGGCAACCCAACATTAAACGAATATCAAGGCAGGGTGCTGCCGCGTAATGCTATGCGCTCACCGTGGCGACATATTTTGGACTTAAGAATTACACAAACTATTCCTTCATTTACCGGTGATAAAATTGAATTTACCTTTGATATTCAAAACTTGCTTAATTTGTTTAATGCGGATTGGGGATGGCAGCAAGAAGTCCTCTTGGGAAGTCACAGTATAGTTGATATTGCCACCACACCGTTTGACAATCAAAATCGTTTAGTATTAACAAACTTTCTTGACCCTACGACAGCAAACAGCGGTCAGGGTATTTATAGAACTGACAATCTTTTCTCACGCTGGCGCATGCAATTAGGTATGCGTTATACTTTCTGATATTATGAAAAATTTACTTTATGTGGTCATATTGACATCAGTTTTTATCGTAGGTTGTAAAGAAGACGTTATGACCTTTCCCGAGTTATCTAAAGCAAAAGTTCGCTTTGTTAATGGTATTTCTTCATCAGAAAATCTCCGTATTGATATTGATAGTGTGACGGTGGCGCAATCCTTGTCAAGAGGGCAATTCACCTCGCTTATTGATATAACAGCAGGAAAAGCATTGCCGTGGCAATGTTATGACAATACATCAAAAAAATTGCTCTTCCAAAGTTTTTATACCGTAGGTCCGAGTGGGCAATATCTTATGTTTATGAAGGGTGCCTCAGCAAATACTGTGGGTTTTCTTGCCCCGATACCCGATACAGTGAAAAGTCCCTTCGGTGCCGGTAATGCTGCAATGCGATTTGTTCATTTAGCGGAAAAGGTCCAAGGCGATCCGGCTTTGGAAGTTTCCTTGAATGGTTTCGCGCAGACGCCTTTTTCTATTTATTCGGGCGATTATACTCGATTATTTCCGGTGAAAGCCGGGCAATTTACGCTTGTTATTCATGATGAAGGAAAACCGGATACATTCAGAAATACTTTACCGTTTTATACCTATAAAGAAGGTAAGGTTTACACAGTTTATACGTATGATATTCCCGGCGAAACCCAGAGAATCGGTGCCGGTATAATTGAACATTAATTATTTTTTCTTTAATCAAAGGATTGTTATGAATTATTTGAGACTCAGTATTTTTGCACTTCTGTTTACAGGATTGTTGCACACGGCATCGGCTCAAAAGACAGTTGCGGATGCACGTAAATTAGCTGTTGGTGACGTTATAGAAAATGTTGGTATTCGCGTTACCGTGGCAAATCAATTTCGCAATACATGTTTTGCCCAAGACGGCACAGCCGGCATTGCACTGTTTAATTCGCAATTTCGCAATGGCGTAAAAGTCGGTGACTCGGTACTTATCCAAGCGGCAACAATTACCGAATTTCAGCCAACAACGGGACAGCCGGGCACGGGGCTATTGCAATTCAGCGGCAATAATTTTAAGTTTATTGTTGTGCCGGTTCCTACAAAAGAAGAATTACCCAAAAACGTTGCTATTCCCGCCATAAATGAAAGTGTGGAAGGGCAATTAGTACGTGTGCGAGGAGTTGAATTTGTTGAAACCGGTGCCTTCCAAGGTGAAACGAATTATACCCTAAAAAATCAAGCGGGCAATACATTGCAATTACGTATTGACGGTAATACGGAAATTGCAACAAATCAATTAGCTATACCTACGGGGCGCATTGATGTCATTGGCGTAATTTCACAATTTCGCGGCACATATCAATTACAACCCCGTTTTGCCATAGACTTAGGGCTTGCGCCGCCGGTGCAAGATACAGTCAATCGTAATCGCACTCTTGATGTTACTACGTGGAATTTATATTGGTTCGGCGATACCGCAACCGGTCCCGATAATCGCGAATTACAATTACGCAATGCAGTGCGAGCAATGAACACAATGAATAATGATATTTTCGGAGTGCAAGAAATTGCAAAAGAGGAAGTTTTTAATCGTTTGCGTGATACTTTACAAGGTGATTTTGGCGGATTTATTGCCAAAGGCATCAATCAAGCACAAAGAACCGGCTGGCTCTATCGTAAATCCACTGTACAATTACTTGATAGCGGCTTGGCAGTCAATGGAGGTTCGCAAGCATGGGCAAGCGGACGCTTCCCGTATCGTTTTTCTTTTAGGGCAACCATTGATGGAAAACAAACAGATATGCATGCCTTTGTGATACATGCCAAAGCAACGGACTCTGTCACAGCAATTGAAGATCGTAATCGCCGTGAACAAGATGCATCTGCCTTTTACACATATTTACAATCATTTTACGGTGATAAAAATGTGATCGTTTTGGGTGATTTTAATGATGATGTACTGCAATCAACAATTCTTGACGGCTCATATCCTTCTCCCTATAAAATATTTGTGGATAAAACGGATGAATGGACGGTGACAACAAAACATTTAAGCGAAAAAGGGCTTGCCTCGTATATCCGCAGCAATCGCAGCATGATTGACCATATTATTGTGTCGAATGAAATAGCCGCCAATGTTCATCGTGCGTATATTGAAACACCTAACGCATATATAAGTTCATATACATCAACAACGTCTGATCACTTACCGGTGACTGCGCGGATTTTTGTTCCTATAACAACAGTAACCAATATTAACGATGAACCGTCAATGAATTCGCTGTCATTAAAGTGTGCTCCCAATCCGGCTCAGCATACAATGACGGTGGAGTGTATTTGCCCAATAGCAGCATATTATTCTTTGAAACTTGTGAATTATCTGGGCGAAACTGTTCATACTGAATTTTCGGGTATGATGCAAGAAGGAATTTTGGTGCGCAATATTCCGATTCAATCCTTAGCGTCCGGTATTTATACGCTTGTGCTGACGCATGATAAAAATGTGCAGACACAACAAATTCAGATTACTCATTAATGTTCCGGTAAAAAATCAAAAAAGCTGTTTCCGTTAAGAAACAGCTTTTTTTTTGCACCTACGATGTCAAGTTAATCTTTTACGGCGGGAATTTCTACGATAAATGTAGCACCCTTGTTTTTTCCGTCGCTTTCAACGCGAATATTGCCATCGTGCAAATCAACGATATGTTTTACGATATATAAACCCAAACCTGTGGATTGTTCATTGCCTGTCGGTATTGAGGAGAGACGTTTAAATTCGGTAAAAAGATGTTTTTTATCTTCATCGCTTAGTCCTTGCCCTTGATCTTTAATTGCAAGCCGTATGAGATTATCATCAACACTCAGACTAATGTGAACTTCTGTTTCGGCATGGGAGTATTTAATGGCATTACTGATTATATTGTCCACAACCTGCGAAAATCTTTCTTTGTCAATCAGCGCATAGCAATCCTGTAAATTGAGCACAAAATGTTGTTTTTTATTTTTTGCGGCATACGAAAAAACGCCAACGGATTGCTGTACAATTTCTTTAATATTCACCTGAGTTTTTTGTAAATCAACCGCCCCCATCTCCGCTGCAGTTGATTCGAGTAATGAACTAATCATATTGCTCATGTGAACAGCGGACTCTTTAACCATAGTTAACAACTCATATTGCTCATTGTCTGTCTCCGATGCCAATAGCATTCCGGCAATAAGTTTAATATTGGATAATGGATTTTTAAGGTCATGTGCAGCCATAGCCATCAATTTTGTTTTGAACGAATTAGCTTCTTCTAATTCAGCATTCTTCGCGGCAAGAAGCTCTTTCTCGCGATTCATGACGGCAATGTCTCGGCTTTGAGCAAACTGTTGTGCATTTTTGATTATATTTTCGCTCTGAATTTTTTTAAAAATAGAGATATGTTTCTCAAAGTATTCTGCACTTTCTTTCCAGCGTTCCTGACTCTTGTAAAATTCTGCCATGCCTAACATAACATCCGACATTCCTTCATGAAGTTGATGTTCGGTAAACTGTGATAATGATTGAAGGAAATAATTTTCGGCTTTATCAATATCATGAAAGGGATTATTTGTGTCGGCATAAAAATCCGCAAGGTCTTTCAAGAGGGTAGCAATCCCGACAAATGCTTTTATTTTTACACTCAGTTCCAAAGATTCTTGTAAATATTGATATGCTTTTTCATATTCACCTCGCGAATGATAAATAGTGCCTAAAATTCCGCTTGATTGTGCAATATTTAACTTCATATCAATTTCTTTTTCTTTTTCGATTGAAAGCAACATAAATTCCAATGCTTTATCGGTATCATGCAATTCCTTGTAAGTCTGTCCGATATTGGAGAGTAATCGAGCTATCTCATACTTATGCTGCACTTCGTATGCTTGAGATAATGCTTCTTCATAAAAACGCAGAGCAGTGGTGTATTCTTTAAGGACGACATAAACGCTGCCAAGATTGCCTGTTTCTCTGATGCAATCATTGACCAGACCAAGGGAGCGACTCATTTCTAATGCACGTGAATGATATTCGACAGCTTTATCATACTCGCATGCTAATTGAAATACATTTCCCAAGTTGCCTAATGTGTGGGCAATACCCACCTTATCGTCAATTATTTCACGCTGAGATAATGATTTGAGCAAATATTCTATGGCAATAACGTGTTTGCCTTGGGCATCATAGACACCGGCAATCGCATCATAGAGCCGGGTTGTATCATAAGGCATATTTTCGGACTCGAAATATTCAAGCGCCTTAAACATTTTTTCAAGAGCTTCGCTGTAATTACCATGAATAAAATTGATAGTCCCAATATTACCGATGATTCGCGCAACTTGTTCAAAATAGCCGTGTTCTTCAAATAAAGCAAGTGCTTTTTGAGCATATTCCATGGCAATACCATATTCCGAGCGCGTATAATAAATGCGTGCTATGGTATTGTAAAGATGCCCTCGCTCATCGGGTTTTGTTGCATCATTTTGCAATATTAGTGCTTGTTGGGCATTATCAAGAGCTTTATCTGTTTCGCCTGTTTCAGAATATAATGATGCCATTACACGCAAAACCCTGCCTCGTAAAGGAGTTTGAGGCACAAAGTCTGTTTTGTCAAGAGCTTCGGACAATAAGTGTAGTGCATTGCCAAAATTGCCTCGTTTTAACTGAATAACACCGTCAAGGAACAATGCTTGTATGTCATAACTATAGAATATATCTTGAGTTATACTGTCTTTGTGTTCTTGCAAGTATATGCGTAATTCATCACAATATTTCATTGCCTGTGCATAATCGGCTTTTTTTTCTGCCGATTTTGCTCGACTTATCACATCTTCGCAATACTCTATAGTGTTCGCCATTGTTTTGTGTATATTTATCTGCTTTGCAAAATTTTTACGTGTTGTTATCGTTGAGATTACACGATACGTTTACAAATATACAGGAAAAAAAGTTTGTATATACTAATGAACAAATGGTTGTGACGGGTTCCGTGTTTCAAATCACAGCACATCAAGAAAATCTCAGCAATCGCCGTAATTCCGGTATAACTTTGTCCGAATACTGCTTTTTCCTTGTAATTTTGCCGATAGATATAAAACAGTGAGGAGGTTAACATGGCACAAACATATTCATTCGACATCGTTTCTGAAGTAAGTATGCAAGAAACAGACAATGCGGTCAATCAGGCAATTAAGGAAATAGGCAGTCGCTATGATCTGCGTGGTTCAAATGCAGAAGTTGTTTTCGATTCAAAACTTAAAACGATTTCTATACGTGCCGAAGGCGAGCATTTTGTCGAAGCCGTTCGCGAAATTATTCAACAGAAATGCCTAAAACGCGGAATTTCCGCTTTATCACTCGATGCAGGTAAACCCGAAGCTTTCGGCGGTAAAACTATTCGTATGACCATCAAGATTAAAGATGGTATGGAACAAGATGAGGCAAAAAAAATAACTGCTCTAATTCGTGATGCGAAGAGCAAAGTGCAAACACAAATTCAAGGCAATCAAGTAAGAGTCACCGGTAAAAGCAAAGATGATTTGCAAGAGGTCATAGCTCTTCTTCGCAATGCCGATTTGCATTTTCCCGTACAGTTTATCAATATGCGTTAACAATGAATAGAGTTTAGTTTTTGCATTATGTGATTGTGGCGTTTTTCGTATTTAATTCCTTAGAAATCATAAACATCAGTCAGGAAAAGTACTGTAAACTCTTTAATGTTTCTATATTTTTCGAGAAATCGGCGACAGTGTAACAATTCTGATTTTATTCATTATTCTAATTGTTTTTGCGGACTTTCCACATGAAATTGTTCGGTTAATTCATGAAGATGTTCGGTCATTGAATAAAGGTGCTCGGCATCATTGGCTATTTCGGTGGTTGTAGCCGCGGCGGTTTCGGCAACATCGCGTATTGTATCTACTGTTTGGGCAATACTTTGAGCGGTTGAAGCCAATTCTTCGCTTGAGCCGGCCATGGTGGAAATACGCTGAGACATTCCCTCCACGCGAACAAGGATGTCTTGCAGTGCCTGAGCCGCTTGTTCTGCTTCTTTTTGTCCGGTAGCAACCACTTTTGTTCCTTGGTTCATTGCTGCCACAGCCGATTGAGAATCTTTTTGTATGCGTTTGATGATGGCAGCAATTTGATGAGTAGCATCTTGTGTGCGTTCGGCGAGTTTGCGCACTTCGTCGGCAACCACGGCAAATCCTCGTCCTTGGTCACCGGCACGAGCAGCTTCAATAGCGGCGTTCAGAGCCAGTAAATTCGTTTGGTCGGCAATTTCTTCTATCATCTGCGCCGCCGATCCTATCTCCGTAGTGCTATTGCCCAATCGTTCGATGGTTGCAGCACTTTCTTGAACCACCGAAGCTATGCTGTTAATTCTCTGGATGGTTTGCTGTACAACAGTCCCGCCTTGGGTAGCTTGATGAACAGCGGAGCGCGCTTCTTCGACGGCAAGATGTGCTTGCGATGAGTTGTCACTGATAGTCGAAGCCATTTCTTCTACTGCGGCTGCAATCATTGTGGTATCGTTCGCTTGTTTTTGAATGCCATGCGCCATTGTTTCCGCAC
Organism: Chloroflexota bacterium; assembly: GCA_041917875.1. Lineage (GTDB taxonomy): Bacteria > Bacteroidota > Ignavibacteria > Kapaibacteriales > UBA961 > UBA2353. The sequence goes on from JAYRWZ010000582.1 coordinate 8,306, forward strand.
CTTCCATAATGCGACGACTTGCTGCTGCCGTAGAGTTCACGGACTCTATAATTTTTTCTATCATATCGCTCATCCTTTGCAAAGCATGGTTGTAGCCATGGAATAAGCGGGAAATATCATCATTATTGGTTGCCGTCAGTCTTCCCGTCAAATCGCCCTCGGCAAATTGCTCGACGCTATGCAACATTACTGTCACATTATCTTGCACATATTGTTTTTCCCGTTCCAAGGTCATCATCATTGTACGGATATTGTGTACCATCTTCGCAAAAGACTCGGCAAGTTTACCCGTTTCATCCATTGTGTCAATGGTGACCTGTATATCGGTGTTTCCGGCAGCCACCTCGCTCGCGGCATTTTGCAATTGGCGTATAGGTGTGCTGATGCCTCTAACCGTAAAAAAGGCAATAGTAATAACAATGCAAAGCATGGCAGCATTGGCAACCATGATAACAGTAATAGTAGTTGAGGAAATCTGAACGGAATCCAATGCGGTCTGATTGCTTCCCGATTTACTTAATTCGACCACTTGTCGCAACTTAGCCGATGATTGCATATAAAGATCTTGTGACATACTTTCCAAAATAGCCACCGCATCGGTGCGTAAACCCGCATGGGATAATTTGAGCATTTCATCACGCAGAAACAAATAGTCTTTCAGCATTTCGCTAAATTCTTTGTACAGTTTTTTTTCTTCCGACGATGCGATTAACAATGCAAATGCGCGTTGATCTTCCGACATACTTCCCATGATGTCACCCATTTGTTGTTCCAATGAATTGCGGGCAGAATCAGTTTCGGCAGAGATATGTCTCCACTCAAGAATGCGCAAATCGGCAAAATGCTTATTCATCTCAGCCGCATAAAATGCAGCAGGTTGCCACCTCTCTATAATTTCATTATTGCGGCTGTTCATAGATTGCAGTTGGCGATAGACAAATATGTTTTCTGCAAGTACTAACACAAACACTACTGCAAACACAAGCCCTAACTTCACACCCAAAGGGCGATTGGCAAACCATTTCATAGACAACTCTTTACTATAAACAACAAAACTACATCGTAACCACTCGCAAAAATATGACAATTCTCATAGTGAGTATAGATACAATCACTTCATATAATTGACTTTACATTTCCATTGTTATCTCATCATGAATTTTATGGTATTGACTGTTCATGCACATCAATACTCACTATGAAATGGTTCTGAAGCTATAAATATTTCGCATCAAGAACATTATCGGAATTATTCTTGGATTTATAGTGATTGCGCAGATGTACATGATTGATGACCATGATTTTAAATGATGTAAACACATTCTGACAATGAAACCACTTTGCTTTGCATATAGAATAATCCGGTTATTTCTTATGTTTATATAATGTCGAATCGTGTATATGGTTGCAATACTTCCGGCACGCGAATGTGACCGTCTTCTGTCTGATAATGTTCCAAAATAGCAACCATCAAACGTGAAGTTGCCAGTCCGCTGCCATTGAGTGTATGCACAAATTCGGGTTTGCCGTTTGGCTCTTTATAGCGAATATTAGCTCGGCGCGCTTGAAAATTCTCAAAATTAGAACAACTGGAAACTTCCAACCATTTTTGTTCGCAAGGCGACCATGCCTCTAAGTCATAAGTCTTTGCACTTGAGAAACTTGTATCTCCATCGCACAATAAAAGTACACGATAGGGAATATGGAGTGCCTGTAAAATTTCTTCAACATCAACAACTAAACTTTCTAATTCTTGATATGAGGTCTCGGGTTTTGCAAATTTTACTAATTCAACTTTATTAAATTCATGCACACGTAAAAATCCGCGAGTATCTTTACCATAGCTGCCGGCTTCACGACGAAAACATGCAGAATAACCACATAATTTTATAGTTAGGGCATCATGTGACAGCATTTCATCACGATAAAAATTCGTAATAGGTACTTCTGCCGTAGGAATTAAATATAATTCGTCTTTTTCACATGTATATAAATCATCTTCCATTTTCGGTAATTGCCCTGTGCCGCGCAAGGAAGCAGCATTCACCAAAAAAGGAGGGAATATTTCGGAATATCCATGTTTTTCTAAATGAAAATCGAGCATAAAGTTGATAAGCGCACGCTCTAATGATGCCCCCTTGCCCACATAGAAGCCAAAGCCGCTTCCGGTGACTTTTGTGCCGCGCTCAAAGTCAAGAATGCCAAGTTGTTTACCGATTTCAACATGGTTTTTGCGGAAGCCCTGTTCGCCACATTCGCCATGACGACGGATTTCAACATTAGCGGAGGCATCATCTCCATGCGGCACAGATTGATGCACCATATTGGGCAAACGCATCAATTCTTCTTCCAAGCTTTGCTCAATGCCGCGTAGTTCTTCATCATGTGCTTTGATAGTATCAGACACAATGCGCATTTCTTCGATGAGAGTGACAGCATCCTCTCCGCTTTTCTTACGTTTTGCTATTTCTTGAGTTACAACATTACGGCGATTTTTTAATGTTTCCGTTTCGCCGATAAGTGCGCGGCGTTTTTGATCAAGTGCAAGTATGGCATCCACATCACCACGTTCATGTTTGTTGTGAGTGTTGGTACGTACAGCATCCGGATTCTCGCGTATAAATTTGATATCAAGCATAGGAGTTATAGTATGAAAATGAACAATAATGACTGCGAAACTACGGAAATTTGACGGGAGAATAGAACATAGAATTTGATGAAGGCATTGTACTTAGCGTTTTTTATAGGAGTACCAAAGCAGTAAAAGAGCTGCCAAACTCAAGAAAACACTAATGTATTGGGCCAGTGTGAGGTATCTGAGAATGATACCGTCAGCACGTATAAATTCGAAGACGAACCTGTGAATACCGTAGAACAATACGTATAAAGCTGCAAGAAAGCCGTCAGGCAATTTCTTACTACGATTGAGAGATATGCATATCAAAAACATTAGAAATAGAGATACACTTTCATATAATTGCACCGGTATTCTTTTTTGGTATTCACTGCCTGCATATAATAATATACTTCGGGAATTTGAGCAATAAAC
>JAYRWZ010000583.1:0-4983 GCA_041917875.1 Chloroflexota bacterium
TACTACATTATTCGGTCCAGTAATAGTTAAGAATGCCGGAGTACCATCCGCTGAAAGTCCATTGTTTGCAAAGATTGCAGAAACGCGGAATGGACGACCAACAAAATTTCCCGTTGCCGGAGGATTAACGATCGTTTTTGTTTCAAAGTCAATAAGATACCATACATCAAATATATATGGAGGTTGATTGGAACGAGGCAAACAGTCATTGAATGCTTGTTGATCATTAGCACCGATGCGTGTTTGAGCTGTTTCAAGTAATTCACAGCAAACTTTGATAGAATACTGTTTAACATTAACAGAATTGTAATATCCTAAAATAATCTCATCAAGATCATTTGTGGCTAAACCACCCGGAGGTAAGCCGCCGCCTTGATCAGTTGAACGAATCAATTCTTGACGGAAAACAAGAGTTGCTCCATCATAAACTTCTCCAACGGCACGGTAGCGTGTTACTGTTTCGAGGCCAACATTGCGGAATTGAGCGGTAATGGGAATGTCTGTTGTACGAAGATAACGTGTTCTTGCAGCATCTAGAGGAGATAAAATAGCTTGTGTTGTCATATCTCGTTCTGCTGCTATCAGAAACTCATGTGTCCAAGTTTGAGAAGCAATCAATGAAGTACCTTGTCGTAACTCATGAACTGATGTCAAACGATATGTACCCGGAGGAATAACATTTGTATTAAAAGAACCATCTGCCATAGCTGCAACACCCGATGCTTTGCTTGCCTCAAGCAAAGAAGGAGCCGGAGGGAAAGCAGGAAGATTCGTAATCGTCGTAGAGTTAGTTACCGGATCAAGCATACGATAGACAGCGGTGCCGTTAGCTAATGAGCCTGCATTTATTGCCGTGATCGTATAAGTAACATTTTGAGTAAATCCTGCGGTCTTAGGTCTGTCAATGGTCAGACTTGGTTTTGGAAAAGTTGCACTAGCACCATCATAGATGTTCATAGCTCTCAAGATATTTTGAGGACTTCCGGGAATACCTGGGAATGAACCAACGATAGAGGCTCCACCGATTGAGATTGTGTAGTCTTCGGTTTCACCATAATTAACAAACCCACAACCTGCCATTGCACCACTATTCATCGTACGCACACGCATACGTGTGTTGCCAGGTAAGGCATTTGTTGGAACCGTGAAATTTCGAATCACCGCTGGGAACACACCATTCGGACCAACTTGAGGCATTCCAACAATAATTTGCTCATTTGCCTCAAAGGCAAGGTTTTGGTTATAATCAATCCAAGCTGCACATTGATTTGTGTATGACACAGTCATATTTGTCAATGGACTGACTTCAATCGTATATGTTTGACCTGCTTCCAAGATTGTAGGTGGCAATCCATTGAAGAATGTGTATCCCGGGGCATCAACACAACCTGAGGGATTATCAAGTTTAGTGTAAATCTGAACACGACCAATTCCAATCGCCAATGCACACGCTTGAAATTGATGCTGAGCTGTACAATATGGCGCAGGGTCGGTAATTTGTGCGGTTACCTGCTGTGCAATCGCCCCAATTGCAAAAACTGCAAAGAGCCATAATGCTCGCAACTTAGAAAGTTTTCTCATGAAAAACTCCTGTAAATAATTGATAAATAAGTAAATATAGTATGTATGAACTGTCTGAGAGTTTTCGACGTTTTCAAAATTTTTTGAATGCCCCCACTGCTGCTAAGTCAGTCTTTTCGCAAATAACAGCTCAATATTACTCAAAAAATTTTATTTGTCAATGGATTTTGTGAAAAAAAATTGAAAAAGTTTACTTTTATCTTTCTCACAACTGCAACGACACGAATTTTGTCCAAATGTAACAAGAACCATACAAAAAAAGTTTGAAAGTGAATTTTTTGTTGTTTTTCATCAAAATTTGGCGAATTTTGCACTCATAAGTCGTATCCTTAACCCAATCCACATACTCTAATGAACACAAAAACAGACATACAAAAACTGGCGGAATCGGGAAGAATTGTTGTCGGTGTTTTCGAGTCAGTTCGTCCGTATATCAAACCCGGCATCACTCCTTTGGAGATTAATGCCATTGCGGAGGACTATATTCTGTCACAAGATGCAAAGCCCGCCTTTAAGGGATATGGCGAAATTGCTGGACAAAGACCCGGCTTTCCTGCTGCACTGTGCATTTCCGTAAATGATGTGGTTGTGCATGGCATCCCAAACGATACACCTTTAAAGGATGGAGATATAATCTCTGTTGATTGTGGAACATACAAGGATGGGTTTTATGGTGACAGTGCATATACTTTTGCTGTTGGTACAATCACGGATGAAGCGAAAAAACTCCTTAAGACAACACGTGAATCTCTCAATTTAGCTGTCGAACAAGCCATTGCCAATAACAAAGTCTATGATATTGCTCGTGCAGTTCAAAGTCATTGTGAGAAAAACGGTTTTACAGTTGTTCGCGATTTAGTAGGTCACGGTGTTGGACGATCTCTCCATGAAGAACCTTCTATTCCCAATTTTGTTCCTCCACTGATGTATAGAACCGCTTATCCCAATGTGAAATTGAAAGAAGGCATCTGCATTGCAATTGAACCAATGATCAATCAAGGTATGAAAGAAGTTAAAACAGACAGGGATAAATGGACTATTCGTACACGAGACGGCAAGCTTTCTGCTCATTTTGAAAAAATGGTTGTTATTCAAAAAGGTACACCATTAGTACTGACCGATTATAACCCTTCCGAAGACTGGTTTTAATTCCTCTATCCAACAAATTTTGACTTTTCATACTTTTTTTGACAATTATGCGACACGAACCAATAAACCCACAACTCTTCATTGAGAACCGTAAACAATTTGCGCTGCGTATGGAGAACAACTCCATCGCTGTGTTCAACTCAAATGATACGATGCCTACATCAGCGGATGGCACTTTGCCTTTTGTGCAACATTCGGATATTTATTATCTGACAGGTATTGATCAGGAAGAGACCATCTTGCTCTTGAATCCATATTCACCGCAAGACCATAATCGCGAGATACTGTTCGTTCGAGAAACAAATGAGCATTTAGCTGTTTGGGAAGGTGAAAAATTAACGAAAATGCAAGCAACTCAAATATCGGGCATTAAGAATGTGCAGTGGCTTTCCGCATTCCAATCTCAGTTCCGCACAGCGGTGTTACAAAATCAGAACATTTATCTCAATACTAATGAGTTTAAAAGTGTAGCTACACCTGTTCAAATGAGTGACGATCGCTTTCGTGAACAATGTATGGCAAATTACCCTCTCCACACTTATAAACGCGCTGCGCCGATTTTACATGAATTACGTGCAATCAAAACTGAGATTGAAATCAGTTTACTCCGACAAGCATGCTCAATCACTGAGAAAGGTTTTAGACGAATACTAAAATATGTCAAACCAGGTGTTTATGAATATGAGATCGAAGCCGAGTTTGCCCATGAATTTTTGAAAAATCGTTCACGCGGATTTGCATATCAACCCATCATTGCTTCAGGAAAAGACAGCTGTATTTTACATTATGTCAAAAATGATAAAATGTGTCAAGACGGTGATCTCCTTTGTCTTGATGTCGGAGCTGAGTATGCGGGATATAATGCAGATATGACACGCACGATTCCCATTAACGGTAAATTTACGCAACGCCAACGTGATGTCTATGATGCCGTTTTACGTGTACTTCGACATGCATGTAACTTACTAACTATCGGTTCAAACTTTGAAGAATACAATAAAGCGATCGGTGAGATTATGACCGAAGAACTGATTAGTCTCAAATTGCTTAAAAAGAAAGATGTCCGCAATCAGAATTCGGAAAGCCCTCTCTACAAGAAGTACTTTATGCATGGCACAAGCCATCATCTTGGCTTAAATGTTCATGATTACGGTCACTATGGAGTTCCATTTGCAGCTGGGATGGTCTTTACCGTTGAACCCGGCATCTATATTCCTGATGAAGCTATTGGTATTCGACTTGAAAACGATATAGTAATCACCGAAAACGGCTATATTGATTTGATGGGTTCAATTCCCATAGAACCGGAAGAAATTGAACAACTTATGAATAAACGCAAGAAATAAAAAAAGCCCCGATTCGCTGTAAAGTGAATCGGGGCTACGGCTGCGCACACGATGTACTATATGTTCTTTACCTCGCGTATATGCTTCACGAATTGCTCCATAAATGTAAGTGAATCAGGTAAATTCAGACTCATTTGCACTCCGCCATTCAATTCAAGATCAATAAATATTTCATTTTCATGATAGTTATACTCAACATGTATATCATGAATGTCAGCAAATGGTACGCTATGGCGACCAAAATGAAAAATAACCATACTAACTCTCCCTTTGTTTGAATAAAACATATTTACACTAAATCACAAAAGCAATTTACTACAAAATGACCGTTTTCACAAAGACTTTTATCATATTCGGTGTCACAAAACTTCACAGAAGGGATGTTTTCATGACTTTACCGAATGTAAAACCGTAATTTTGTACTTACCTTTTTTGATGTAGAAATCAAAATTGCGGTAGGACTAAATCGTAATATAGTTCTATACTTAACAGTACACTAAACAACTTCGTTGCATGATGCTTCGCAAAAAAAACACTTATCATATTGTGTATTATACACTTACAGCTTTTTTATTTTTCCTGTTGCTTTCTGCCGATTCACTGTTTGCTCAATCCGGCACAGGGTCTGCACAATCGGGTATTGACTTGAAGTCACTCACGGAGTTAAGCACAAATGCCTCCCAATCGGATCTACGATCTGACGACAAATTCGCCACCGACGACATTATCAATCCCGACTATTATACCATGGGTCCCGGCGATATACTTTCCGTCATAATTTTTCCTGTGCCCGCCGTCGAACAGCCGATTGTTCTGTCGCCTGAATGTATGGCTATTATACCTCGTATCGGAGCAGTGTCGCTCAAGGGGAAAACCTTGACCGAAGCCAAAGATACTATTACACAAA
>JAYRWZ010000584.1:0-18583 GCA_041917875.1 Chloroflexota bacterium
AAGTCCTAGCCAATTTTGTGTTGTGTCTGCCCGGGCGCGCATTTCATCATCACCTCTTACAATTCCCGAAACATCCCTCATACTTAGGTCTGCATTTGCCGCATCGGATTGAGTGTATGTTAGGAGTGCTATAGAAAGTAAGAACGCAAACAGCATAGAAAAAACAGCAATTACTTTCCATTGACGAGTAAAATCCCGCACCGGTTCAGTAAATTCCTGTTGTTGGATTGATTGCGTAGCTTTGGCAGCATTTGTTTTTTTTCCGCGTGTTTTTTGTTGCTGTGGTTTCGGCTCATCCTCAAGTGGCATTACCGAAGGGGAATCATTGTTAGTATATGATAATCCGGGCTGCAACGAAGAGCCGAACTTCCGAACGATGATATTGTCGTTTTCTTGATGTCCGTTTTTTTGTTGTGAGGGCATAGTATTTCCTCTAAATACAAGCACTTGCGGCTCTGACATTATGAACTCCCGGAAACAATGGAAATGATGTGGATAATGAATCACAAAAATCATTCCACAAGGATCATAGCGAAAATCGCAATGCTGTCTGAATTTGGTTGATATGATATGCTATGAACGTGTGCTACATACCCACGCCTATAGTTGTTTCGCTGCTTTATCAACAGCGAAAATAACACACTGGCAACAAAAGTCGCATGCAAACCTCCCAAAATATTCTACAAAAATTGTTTTCATGTTATGCAAAGTGCGTGGAATCAGACGGGTAAACATGCAATGGAAAGCAAAGGAACAAAAACAATCATAGCGTATTATATTAATTGAACTTACCCCCAGTAAGTTTCAAACGTTACGATGCGAATTGCATGAGAATCATCAGAGAAGAACATCTTATTTACCGTCACTTTTTCTTCGCTTTCGTAATTTTGTAATCGTTTTTTCAGCACAATGGAGAATTTCATGAACATAATAGTATGTGTATCGCAAGTACCGGATACCACCACGAAGATTGCCGTCGCAGCCGATGGCAAAACAATTGAGAAAAACGGTGTAAAGTTTATTCTCAATCCTTATGATGAATATGCTATCGAGGAGGGCTTGCAGTTAAAAGAAAAGTTTGGAGGCACAGTCACAGCTCTCACGGTTGGGGGTGATACATCTAAAGATATTTTACGAACGGCATTGGCAATGGGGGCTGACAAAGCCGTCTTAATTTCGGATGCTACTCATTCTGATACCTTCGCTATTGCACATTCGATAGCAGAGTATGCAAAGACAGTGGCACCGGACTTAATTATTTTGGGTCGCCAAAGTATTGATTATGATTCATTTGCGATGGCTTCAATGGTAGGCGAATTGTTAAATTTGCCCTCAATATCTATGGTGTCGTCTTGGACCATCAATGGCACTTCTATTACTGCTGAGCGAGATATAGAAGGCGGCAAAGAGGTCATCGAAGCTTCATTACCCTGCGTTATATCAGCCCAAAAAGGACTTAATAATCCTCGTTACCCCAAGTTGCCGGATATTATGAAGGCAAAATCAAAACCTATTGATGCGGTAGCCGGGTCGGCAGTTCCTTCACGAGTAATGACTGTTTCAATGGAATTACCACAAACACAACGTCGCGGTATAATTCTCAATGACAGCGAACATGATATTACAGAATTGGTGCGTTTGCTTCATGAAGATGCCAAAGTTATCTAAGTGTCTGATATTTTAATTATTTAATTGAGAAGAATATGAAAATTATAGTCTTATTGGAACCATCCGGCAATAGTATAAAAAGATCATCTTTAGAATCTATTACAGCGGCACGCGCACTCGGGGCTACATCCATACTTGGCTTCATGTATGGTGGAGATGCTCAAGCAGCTCAGATAGCAGGTGAATATGGATTGTCAGACATTGCACATACTCCTGCATCGGAGTATTCTTCAACAGCAGCCGCAACTTCTTTGGCGCAGTTTGCGCGAGGCGAGTCGGCATCTGCAATTATTGTAGCCGCAAATGCAGCCGGCAAAGAAATTGCGCCGAGGGTAGCTGTAAAGCTTGAAGCGGGCTACATACCCGATTGCGTTGCGATGTCTCTTGTAAATGGTTTGCTCCAAGCCACAAGACCTGTTTATGCGGGTAAAGCCCGCATTGCAGTTTCTGCTACAACACCAACGTCTGTCATTGCATTACGACCCAACGTTTTTACTGCTCGTAAAGCTGATGCCGCAACATCGGTACAGATTCGCACTTTTACGCCTCAACTTTCTGAAAGTGACACCAAAGTAAAAGTAACAAAAGTTATTAGAAATGAAGGCAAACTTGATGTTCTGGAAGCAGATATTATCGTATCAGGCGGACGCGGTCTCAAAGGACCCGAGAACTTCCATTTAGTCGAAAATTTAGCTGATAAACTTAGTGCTGCCGTCGGTGCTTCACGAGCAGTAGTAGATGCCGGCTGGAGACCACATGGCGAACAAGTTGGACAAACTGGAAAGACAGTATCTCCTAATATGTATGTTGCTTGCGGCATAAGCGGAGCTGTGCAGCACTTAGCCGGTATGTCTTCTTCCAAAGTTATTGTCGCTATTAACAAAGACAAAGAAGCACCTATTTTCAAAGTAGCAGATTATGGCATTGTTGGAGATGTTTTTGATGTATTGCCTGTCTTGTCACAAAAAATCGGCGCCGTTACGGGTAAATAACACATAATCATCAAAGATTCAAGGATAAGCACGTATGGAAAAAATTCAATTGGAAGTTCTCGGATTGTCAGCGAACCCTGCAAGTCAAGGAACGTATGCGCTTGTCTTAAAAGAAGTAGAGGGTGTGCGTCGTTTACCCATAGTTATCGGAACACCCGAAGCGATGGCGATAAGCAATGAATTGGAGGGTACTCCACGCCCCCGACCAATGACACACGATCTTCTCAAGAATGCTATCGAAGCTTTAGACGCTGCCGTGATTGGAGTTTTCATCCATGATTTGGCTGACCAAACGTTTTACGCATTGATACAACTAGACAGAAATGATGTTGAACTTGATAGCCGACCAAGCGATGCTATTGCAATCGCATTGAGGTTTAATGCTCCTATCTATATTGCCGAAAACCTTTTAGATGAAGCAGGTTTTTCTCCGGAAGAGTTGGAAGGTGTCGTAGAATCTCAAGAAAATTCTGAAAAAGAACTTGAAATAGAAAAATCAACACCTCGCACTCGGCGAGAAATATTGGAAGAATATTTACAACGTGCCATTGAGCAAGAGGAGTATGAAAAAGCTGCACAAATTCGTGATGAAATAGAAAAACTTAATCACGAGTAGCGAATATTTCAAGAAATTTTCCTATTTTTGTGGCTCAATATCGGTACGCCGGGGTAGCTCAGGTGGTTAGAGCAACGGAATCATAATCCGTGTGTCGGCGGTTCAAATCCGTCCCTCGGTACACCCTCAAAAAACCTTAGTAGATTGCTACTAAGGTTTTTTTTTACGTAAACGCTACTTTATCTTACTCCCCTATCCTTTTCTGATTTCACTTATACAGTTCTACTAGTTTTCTATAATTTTTTACTATTTATCTTGATAAACTGCAGAAATTGAGCACGGCATTATATTCAGCAAGCAATTGGTTGCTATTTTTTTTTGACGACAGAACAACATAACGTATTTCACTCGACGACGTTCAATCACATGGAGCCATCTTACTGTTTTGTTGCGAATGGAGTAAAAATGATGACGGTTTGTTTCTAACATTGTTATCACTTCCGCTTGAGAATAGTGCAGATGTTTTCCATGTTTATCACGTACTCCAATAACAGCAATTTCTTCATGTGGTTCTTCTGCTGTTACACGCCGATGAATACATATAATTTCGTAATTCATACTATGCAAAGAGATTAGAATTTAAGTGTTCCCTTGCATTAAGGAATAATCATGCCTATTTTAAGTTAGCTCCATCAATCAATGAATGGTATTGTTTGCTATGGAACATAACAACTTACGTTTTGCAATGGGAAACAATGTTTCCGCAAACGGAAACTCTATTGCTGTTTCGCAAAGATAAACCGCCGGATTAGGCAGTTCCGGAAACTTTTTCATTAGATCCAACTTTAATGAGCGAAAATCCGATACTAATCCATTCATATGAATAACATCTACTAATCGAGTGCGTAAAGCTCTATACTTATCCTCAGTTCCGGTAAAAACAGTTACCTGATACCGAACAATCGCATACAGTAAGTTTGGTGTATCAGGTACAATAAAGTAGCCCTCATCCTGATACGTTGGGATTATTCCCACAGGAACAACGTGGCAATTTTCATCCACAAAATCATAGATTATTTTTCCTTCTTCCAAAGTCGTTTCTATATGCGGTAATGACCATTCAAGCAGCTCTTTGATTGATTGAATTGCGGCATCAGGAGAATTTTGTAATGAGTATAGCAGTGTTAAGTTCCGTAAATCTATGCCGGACAGAGTGCGTGGCAAAGCACTGTCCACTTGTTTAGCTTGTTTGAAGATATCAAGTGTTTGTTGATGAATATCAATTACATCGGTCAAATCAGGATAAATACAATTTTGGCGAAAGTGCTGATGAATTTCTTTGAGTGCAGCAAGAATAGAGTATTGTGCTGCTTCTCTGTCACGTACTGCGTCAACAAATAAGGAAAAAGAAAGCCGTTGCATATAACCTCCGAAACAAAAATTACATTATGTAACTACATTATGCTTCGAATATGCAACGGCTTTTAATAATGACAATATCACTCACACATTAGGTGTGCTAATGCTAATCGGCTTGCGCGGATTTTCCTGATGGATTAAGAGCATGTGCCGGTACGGCTCTTAAATTTTTTACTAATCCAATCCATGAAAAAACGACGAGGATATAATATGTAATATCAATTTCCCACCAAAAGAACCCATTACGTGTACTTGCCTGATAATGATGATGATTATTGTGCCATCCCTCTCCCAAGGTGACTAAAGCAAGTACGAAATTATTTTTGCTGGTATCGGTTGTTTCATAACGACGATTACCCCAGCGATGAGATAAAGAATTAATGGTAAATGTTCCATGCCATAACAGTACCGTGCTGATAACAAAGCCCCACACGAGTGCAGACCAACCTCCAAGAAGAAAAATTGTCACAGCAAACAAAACAGGAGGAACAACCCAATATTTATTGAGCCACATTAACTCCGGGAAGCGGGCAAAATCATTGATTAACTTATACTCGGTTTCTTCATTCTTAGAGTCTAGAATCCAGCCGATATGGGCATACCAAAATCCGCGTTTGGGAGAATGCAAGTCTATATCTTCATCGGAATGCTTATGATGGAAACGATGATGTGCTGCCCACCACAATGCACCTTTCTGAGAGGAGGTTTCTGCCATGAAAGCCAAAACAAACTGGAACCAACGGCTCGTCTGATATGTTTTATGAGAAAAATAACGATGATAACCACCGGTGACAAAGAACATACGTAAATAGTACATTCCTATCGCCAAGGCAACGTAACCCCATGAAAATTCTACAAAAAAAGCGGCGATACATGCAATATGCAACAGCCAAAAAGGAAGTGTTTTAACGGAAAAATATGTGGACATTAAACTAACCCTACAGTGAAAAAAAAACTAAAGTGCCCGATTATCAATCGCATGAGTGCTCATTGATACCGCCTCCTATAGACGTATTGGGGTGCTGCAAAATTACCTACTAATTGCCTTTCTAAAAAAGACTATTATCATATTCATTCATTATTCATCATTTTATCATTTTTTGGGCAGTACTGCAATGTTGAGTTCTTTCCTTGCAAATGCAAGAGCAATACGCAATTCCGACATCTGATATCGAGATCCGCAATGTTCTCGAAGTTCACGTAACACCGCTCGACGATTATGGATAAGATATTGGCGCACTTGTCTGTAAAGCTCTTCGCCAATTAAGGTCTCTCGCTCTAAAATCAATGTGGATGCAATTGCTGTTTCTAAATGTTTTGCTATCGTACCCGGATCTATGTTGCGCGTTTCGACAATTTGCCAAAACGACATTCCCTGCCTTGCCAAACGAACACTCTCTTTAATAGTCGGAGGCAAATCACTGCTCTTCAAGTCATCGTTTTCTGTATCAGTTCCTATATACTGTTTGATAGCCGCAAAAAAATGTGAACTATAACGTGTCACAAATATATCACTGATCTCTGTGATTGATTTAAGTTCTTCACGGTTCATTGGCAATGTGCCGGCGATGCGTTGCAGAGCAGTATCGCTCACTATCGTTTCGGGTGACAACTTATCAATGTTTGCAAGTTCCGAACGCAATTGCACTAACTTGTCTAAAAAACGGGTATCTATCTTTATCGTCATTTGCTTTAACTCAAAACTCGGATGCAGATTTTTTGCAACAGCAAACCCCATAGAAGTCATAGACACAGTGGGAAAATGATCGGCACTAATCTCTATTAGACTATCAGCTTGCGCTTGGCGAATGGCAATGGAAATTTCGTCTGAATCAAAATCACATGCTATGCCATAAGAATTCATACTATACATACCATACCTCAATATCTTAGGAGATTTATGTCCTATAAGAATATCGGATATGACACCCACACCGAATCTGCCTGACGTTTCCGAACATACACTCAGTATCGCCTGACGCAAAAACTCGCCATCCCTGTCCAACTTAGGTAACTTTTTTGGCGAAGTACTCATACATGAACTGCAACGACCACAATTGCCACGACAATCATCTTCTTGAAAATATTGCAAAATAAAATTACGCTTACAATCTGTAGTTACTGCATAACGCTCTACAATATCAAGTTTACGGATTGCCCGTTCTTTCCGCTCATAAAAAGCCGGGAAATCTATTGGCAATCGTGAAAATGGCATACGCTCCAATAGTAATGTCAAACCGCCCGACGCACCCGGCGGTTGATAACGAACTATGCGCCCATATTCAAATGTACGCATCGCGCTCTCAAATTGGTCCATTGCAATGTCATGCTTAGAGAGCATCTCACGAACATCAAACATCATCGGTGCCGATAATGCGCCTGCTCCCACACTTCGCAATAATGCAATCAAAACTTGTTGTTTATCCGCTGCAATATTAGCCGCATACTCCTTCACCCGATCTTGCGATGTCGTAAATTGTATAGTTGCCAATCCGCTGTCGCCGCCACGTCGCACTATGCCGTATCGCTCAAACAATGATACTGCTGCATCCACCGCTATCGAGCGTATTCCTGCGCGGCTTGATAACTGATAAGAATCCATCAGTAAAGGCGTGACAGACCTATTGCCCAGAGCTATACCCTGCACATCGTATATCGTCTCGTAAAGTAGCTCTATGTCATGTTTGTCCGGATACGTTGCCTCAAGGAAAAAATCCATCAATTTCCTATCGGTCGGATGATACAACATATAGCAATTACTCGGGTTACCGTCGCGCCCTGCCCTACCCGCCTCCTGATAATACGACTCCAATGTCTGGGTCAAATCACAGTGAATAACATTACGCACATCCGATTTGTCTATGCCCATACCAAAAGCATTCGTCGCAACCAACACCCTACATGAACCCGACAAAAACTCCTCTTGAGCATGCTCTCTATGTGTATCTTCCATGCCGCCATGATACCCCAAAGCAAACTTCTTATACTCCCTAATTTGGGCGGTAAACATCTCAACCCTCTTACGTGAACCACAATATACAATCGTCGAACCGGCTTCTGTTTCATCAAGTATATCTATGATTCTTTCCGATTTATTCTTACATTCCTCCGTTTTGTACGATAAATTTGGGCGATCGAAACCACGTATAAAACTTTTTGGGGCGGTTAAACCAACATTTTTCAATATATCGAATTGTACTTCGGGGGTAGCTGTGGCTGTCAAAGCAATAATCGGTACACGAGCTATATGATCAAAAACCGATGGAATTGCCATATATGAAGGGCGAAAATCATGACCCCATTCTGACACACAATGCGCTTCATCCACCGCCAACATTGAAAGAGGTATAGCGCTCAATTGCTCAACAAATGACTTGCTTTCCAAACGTTCAGGGGCTAAATACAACAGCGAATACGCACCTTGGCGGGCTTCTTGTATTGTTTGCTTAATGGCAGATGCTGACATAGAACTATTAATATACGATGCAGAAACACGCGCCTTTTGCAATTGCTCAACTTGATCCTTCATCAATGCTATCAATGGCGAGACAACAAGTGCAGTACCTTGACGCAACAGTGCCGGTATCTGATAACACAATGACTTACCACCACCTGTCGGCATAACTACCAATGTGTCATGACCTTCGGTTATGCTGCGTATTATTTCTTCCTGACCCGTTCTGAATTGTTCATAACCAAAATGTTGGCTCAATAACCTATGTGCGTCTGTTGATGAATACTGCATGATCGCGTTACAATAATAATTCTTTTCTCAATTTACAAAAAATTAACATAGCGATACACTTTCTCCGTGCATTCTATGCTGTATTTCTGCACCAAGTCGTTAATAATTCCAAAAAAAACGGGGCAATCAAACGATCGCCCCGCCCCTGTTGTACCACGTAAAGATATTTTGTGGCTCCCCTAATTCATCAAAATACCATGACTAGTCGATTGCAACTTAACACATTTTCTTTAATTGACAACTATGATTCCATCTGAAAACACAGTTTGTATATCTTGGACTTGTTCACAACAATAAAGAAGTCTCATGTGATGATAACAATCACATGAAATCCGTCGTTCTCCGTAGTATTGTGTCAAATGATAACCTTCTTTCATGGATTCGGCTTAGCCATTTATACATGACCTATAAATGCTGATTTTCGCAGTTCTTGAGCTTGTCATCGGTGATAATTAAGAATAGAAAGGGTTTTCTTGGTGGCGAATGAGTAATTTTGCTGCATGAAAACGGAAAAATTGATATTGATAGTAGCAGGTGAACCATCGGGTGATTTACATGGAGCTCGATTGATGAAGAGTTTGCGTAAACAATCGCCTGTGTTTTTACGATTTGTCGGTATAGGCGGTAAGGAGATGGAAAAACAAGGTTTACAATCTCTCGTGGCTTTGAGCGATATGAGCGTGGTTGGTTTTTGGGAGGTTGCGAAGCGATATGGCTTTTTTCGTAATGTGTTGTCGCAGTGTATCAATATAATGGATGATCAGCAAATTGATTGTTTTGTAGCGATTGATTATCCGGGTTTTAATGAGCGTTTGGCAAAGGCGGCGAAAAAGCGTGCAGTACCTGTGATCTGGTACATAGCTCCACAGTTGTGGGCATGGGGTAAGCACCGTGCGAAATCTCTTAGTAAGTGTATTGACAGATTATTGGTTGTCTTTCCTTTCGAGCGTGCTTTTTTTGAAGAATTCGGTATTGCGACCGAGTTTGTTGGACATCCTTTGTTGGATGATGAGCAATTTTCCGCGGCGCGGGGTTTTGAAACGACCACACCATTGTTTGCATTGCTGCCGGGCAGTCGTGAGCAGGAATTACAGCGAAATTTGCCGGTGATGTTAGAGGCGGCAATGTTGATGCAAAAGGAAATGGATTTGAATGTGGCTATTGCTCAATCGGCGAGCTTGCCTGTGAGTGCATACAGAACTATTATGTCGAAACATGGCTTGGCCGACTACGAGCTTTGGACAAATTCTCGTCAACTTATGTTTTCGGCTCGGGCAGGTATAGTGAAAACAGGCACATCGACGTTAGAGGCATGTTTATGCGGTATGCCCTTTTCTATGATGTATAAAACTTCGACTTTGTCATATTATATTGGTAAGTCATTGGTAAATCTCGATTTTATAGCTTTACCGAATATTATATTGGGCTCACGATGCGTAAGTGAGTTTATTCAATCGAATGCTACGGCAGAACAACTGGCACATGAAAGTTTGTTGTTGATGCGCAATGACGGTTTGCGCAAGCAGCAAAAAACCGACTTTACAACGGTGCGGAATTTGCTCGGTTCCACGGGTGCTTCAGAGCGAGCAGCAAGGGCGATTTTGGACGTTCTATGAAGCGAAACGTGTTGATATATACGGGTTTGTTTATGTTGCGTTTACTTGCTAAAACGTGGCGTATTCGGGTTGTAGGCAATATTCCGGCTGATAAAGGTGTGCTTATTGTGTGGCATGGTATGATGCTGATTGTATGGAAATTTTTTTCGGGACGCGGTTGTGTGGGAGTGACGAGTCACAGCAAAGATGGCGATGTTTTGGCTCGTTTGTTGGGTTTTTGGGGCTATGATGTTTTGCGCGGATCATCATCGCGAGGTGGTAAGGAAGTATTGTCGAGTATTGTGGAGATGGCGAAGCGACACTTAGTAATTATAACACCCGATGGACCTCGTGGCCCGGCTGAAGTGGCAAAAGCGGGAGCTTATGTTGCTGCTCAGCGCGCGGGAACTATGCTATATTGTTGTCGTGTGCATATCGAAAGTGCTTACAGGTTGTCAAGTTGGGACTCATTTGCCATCCCTTATCCCTTTAGTGTATGCACTTTAGAGTTTTTAGATGCTGTTCGGATCGAGTCGGAAGCGAGCAGAGATGAAGTAAGTGCCATAATGGAATCTATGTCGGCAAAAATGAAGAGTAATATGTGAGAGTGAGTTGCGTCAAGGGCTAAAATAAGAGTTGAGATAGTCATGTACAATGTTTTGAGATTTTGTTTTGTTATACTAGTGTTGATTGGGGCTGATTCGATTCATGCACAAACAGAATTTGTGTTTGAGGAGAAGCCCAAAGTAAAAATATCGGATGATGCATCAGGTGAAAAGTTTGAAAGTTCATTTCAAAGTCTTGGCATTGTGGGAATGGGTATGTCAGATGGCGAAAATCCCGCTCGATGGTTTATCAACTTAAACAATAATTCTTTAATTTCAAATGATATAGGACTGTATCTGGAACAACAGTTTATGCTTCAAATTTCCGGCGATACACCCTACACATTTTTGGGCAATGGTGTGATGTGTTATTTGGCGGGTACAAAACGATTGGGAATAATCGGTAAAGCGAATATCGGGGTATCGTTTGTGAGTGATATAAGAAACAGTTCATTGTTTGGCTCTGCAATTACGGGTTTTGGCTCGACATTGGGCTTAGGGTTTAGCGGTGGCGAGGGCATATTTGCCTTTCAAGCTATGGCATTATTGCATCAAACAAGCTTGCTGGGGGGACACATATCCCCTGCCGGCACCGTAAATATTTTATTTAGATTATGATATGAAATTACATAAGAACAGAGTTTTGGTGGGAATGTCGGGCGGTGTGGATTCGTCTGTGGCGGCGGCATTACTGGTTGAACGGGGTTATGACGTTATCGGCATAACAATCAAGACCTATCGCTACGAGGATGTGGGCGGCAATGTTGGTAATGATTCCACGTGTTGCTCATTGGACGGCATCAATGATGCAAGAAGGATAGCACAACATTTAGGCATTCCGCATTATGTTGTTGATTTTTCGGAAGTTTTTAAGAAGAATGTTATTGATTATTTTGTGCGTGATTATTTGGATGGCAATACTCCGAATCCCTGTGTTCAATGCAACAAGACCATAAAGTGGGGCGAGATGGACAGAAAAGCAGATTCATTGGGGGCACAATGGATAGCCACCGGTCATTATGCGAATATCCGACACGATGACAGGACCGGCAGATATATTTTATCGCGCGATGAGCATAATCCTAAAGATCAAACGTAGGCACTATGGGCAGTAAGTCAGGAATCCTTGGCTCGAACAATGTTTCCTTTATCGGGATTTTCTAAAAACCGCTCTCGAGAGGAAGCTGAGCGTTTGGGTTTGGGCATAGCATCAAAACCCGAATCGTATGAAATATGCTTTATACCCGACAATGATTACAATCGTTTCTTGCGCGATATGGTGCCGGATTTGGAGAAAAATGTTGCGGACGGAGCAATTATGTTAGATGGCAAACAGATAGGCACACATCAGGGTTATCCTTTTTACACGGTTGGTCAAAGGCGCGGACTTGGCATTGCCCATAGTGAACCTTTATATGTGTTGAATGTACTTCCTGACCGGAATATTGTTGAAGTTGGTACTGATGAGAAATTATTGCATCAAGGACTTATCGCTGACAATGTGAATTTGATAAAATATGCCCATTTGGACGAGAAACGAGAATTTACGGTCAAAATACGCTATAAAGATGAAGGTGCTCCGGCACTTTGCTTCCTTGATAAAGAGCATAAATTACATATTGATTTTTATGAGCCCCGCAAAGCAATAACACCGGGACAATCGGTGGTTATGTACGAAGGCAATGACGTTGTCGGCGGCGGCATCATCACACAATGGACAGATATTCCCTCATTCACTTCGCTTGCATTATGAAAAAATTATTGTGTGCAATAATCTTCGGTCTTAGCGCAATGGTTGCACCACATATTTGGGCACAATCCCAGATTTCTACATTAGCAATGGATGCATTGTGCTTTCGGCGCGACACCGGTAATATTGTGGATGTGATAGCACTTATCCCCTATCAGATGCTGCAATTCGACAAAAGGGGCTCACGGTATATTGCTGATTATACGCTGACAATAAAAATCAAAGATATGAACAGCAAGACCATCAAAGATTTTCAGGAAACCCGAAAAATCACTCTTATGTCCTATGAAGAAACGCAAGGCAGTAAAGCAGGTTTCGAGCACCGAGAGCAACGTTTTCCGATTCAAAAAGGTAATTTTACTATCGAAGCAATAGTGATAGACAATAAAGCCAACACAACATTTTCAAAGACGAGAAAAATCACATCCATAGATTTTGATGCTTATCCATTTGCTTTAAGTTCCATATTATTAGTGAGTGCCATTGAACAAGAAAAGTCCATATTCAAAATAACGCCGTTTTTGTCAGATAATATCTCAGCATTAGAAGATGGTGTCTTTGTTTTTTTCGAGACATATTGCCGAGAAAAGATAGATTCTGTTGATTATCAGATACGCATCATCAATGGCAAAAACGAGATGGTATATATGGGCGACAGAATAACAAAATCGGTCAATTCCAATCAAGGCACAGCGCGCCATTATTTACATTTTTCTCCACCTCCGAAGTTCCAAGCCGGGATTTATACATTACGGCTTTATGCATTTAACAAGGAAATGCAGGCAGAATCAGCCACGATTCCTGTTGAACCCAAAGAATTTTTGGCTATGACAGAACGATCTATTAGCATTGAACGCACTTTCAGCACAGCTATCAATGAGGACATAGACAAAGCCATTCGTCAATTAAGGTATGTGGCAAGCCAATCGCAAATTGATGAAATACAAAACGGAGTAACTTTGGAAGACAAGAAGATGCTGTTCGAGAAATTTTGGAAAACCTTAGACCCTACTCCGTCCACATCGCTCAATGAAGCATTCCAAGATTATTATGCACGTGTAAGCTATGCGAATGAAAAATTTCGGTCGGTCGGTGAAGGATGGATGACAGATAAAGGTATGATTTATATAATCTTTGGTCAGCCGGACTTTATTGATCGGCAACCCCGTCGCGCCGATGGACGCAGTGCAGAGCGATGGACATACAATAACACGAATCGTTCTTTTACCTTTGTGGACAATAGCGGTTTTGATGATTTTCGTTTAACCCAACCGATTTCGCCTTCGGAAAAATATGTCTATCGTAAATAGAATTTCATAACATTGCAAAGAAATATGCAAGATTACTTTGATTCTACGATAATCTTTGTTATTTTCGCCATGCAGTTTTGTTTCATTTTTATCTAAGGGGGAACCATGAAGGTTCGATTAATGTTTAGTGTTTTGTGTGCATTAGCGGTTATGGGAGCATTCACATGCGTGAAAGCTCAAAGCCCGGATCAGCAATTAGGTTTTGGGGTAACCATGGGGTCCAGTACAACTACTCAAGGAGTATCTAGCGGCGGCACAATAGCGTATGCCCTTAGCCCGGGTATGCACATTGGTACAGGTTTTGGTCTGGTGATAAGTAACAGATCAGTAAATGGCAGCTCAGTATCTTCCAACACATTGCTTTTTGCTCCCTATTTCAAAGCATTATTGAAAGGTTCAAAAGATTTTGTTCCTTTCATCATGGGTCAATTCAGCATACTAAATGGCAGTTCCGGATCTGTGTCCTCAACATCAACCGGTTTAGGTATTCTTGGCGGTGCTGAATATTTCGCATCGAAAAATCTCGGTATTTATGGCTCATTATCGGTCTTAGAACTTCGTTTTGACCCGAGTGTTACAGCATTCGGTATTGGTGCATCAGCAAACATCGGTATTGAATGGTTCATGTAAGAATGATTTTTTCTTGACAGTTTCTAACCTCACAAGCAATCTTGTGAGGTTTTTTTATGTGTGATTCTATGAATATTGCAATTTTCAGAACAGATCGTCTCGGCGATATGATATTAACGTTACCTATGTGCACTGTATTGCGAACGGAGTATCCGAAATCTCATATCACCATTATAGCACGCAAGGAAAATAGTACTTTATTATCGTATTGTTCTGACAGTTTTGATGAAGTAATTTTTGAAGAGGACTTTGAACAATGGGATATATGGACAATAGCAAAAATTTTACGCAAAAAAAAAATAATGATGGCGTTTTTTCCACGTCCTCGATTTGAAGAAATTTGTAGTGCTTGGATAGCAAGAGTTCCTATTCGTATAGGAAGTGCATATCGCTGGTATTCGGTTTTTCTTAATTATAAAGTTACGGATCATCGCAGACAAGCAAAATTTCACGAATTGGAATACAATATTCGCCTTATTGAATATTATACACACAACAAATATCCGAAACAATCGCTTATCTCACCTATTGTCAATGATGAAAAATGTCGGAATATTCGATCACAATTATCATATATTGCTCAAAAAGAAATTAGAAATTATATTATTATCCATCCGGGATCACGCGGCTCTTCTGTTGATTGGTCTCTTGAAAATTTTGGACTGCTTGCTCGGGAATTGGAAACATTAACAGATTGTACAATCATAATTACCGGTACAGCTCCTGAAAAAGAAAAATGTGCATTTGTGCAATCGTACTGTTCCAAAGCGATAAATGTATGCGGTCAATTTACTCTTAACGACATAATGGCTTTACTCAAAGAATCTTCATTAGCTATTGCAAACTCGACAGGTATTTTACATCTTGCAGCCGCATTGCACACACCAGTCATTGGTTTATATCCTAATGATCCGTCATTGTCGGCGCAGCGTTGGGGACCATATAGCCAAAATTCAAAAGTTATGACACCAATTCCACTAAAAATTGATGGGGGTTGGAATAATGATATGTCTTTGATTACAGTCGAATCTGTTGTAGAATCAGCAAAAACCATTCTCAAATTGCAATGAAAAAACCATATATATCAGAACTGTATATTTATCCGATAAAATCATGTGCTGCTATTTCATTACAATCTGCCAAAACGGACAAATATGGTTTGGAATATGACCGACAATGGATGATTATCAATAAAAACAATGAATTTCTGACACAAAGAGAATTACCCGCTTTATCGCTTATCATACCCACAATCAATAATGATACGCTAACGATAACATTACCGGACAGAAAAACACATAGCGTGCCTATATTTTCGGAAAGCGGTACTATCTTCAAGACGCGTGTTTGGGATGACGAAGTGTTAGTGCATGATTGCGGTGACCAGATTGCATCATTTTTAAGTGAATATTGTCAACAAAATGTTCGATTAGTAAAAATAGGCAGTTTCTTTGCACGACAAGTACAATCGGGTATAATTGATTTCATCGCCGAAGTCAGCTTTGCGGATTCATACCCTCTGTTACTTATTTCACAATTAACTCTTGATGACCTCAATGCACGCTTATCATCGCCCGTACCGATGAACCGCTTTCGTCCGAATATTGTCATAAATGGCGGAGAACCGTATCAAGAAGATATGTGGCGAAAAATATGCACTGCAAACACGACACTCTATTTCGGTAAACGTTGTTCGCGCTGCGTTATTACCACTCTTGACCAAAATACCGGTATTGCCGGAAAAGAGCCATTAAAGACACTTGCTTCCTATAACAGAGATAATCGAGGGCGCGTAATGTTTGGTAGTTATTGGGCTTATCAAGAATATGGAAATATAGTAAGTGTTGGAGAATCACTCACAATTATCGAATAGCTATATTGAAAATAGCCGTGACTCCGGCTTTTCCAACCATTGATCTAATGTTTGAGCAATTTGGTCTTTTTGAGACACTATAGGATTATCAATTTCCCATGGTATGGCAACGTTACGGTCATTCCATGCAATAGCGCTTTCTGCTTGCGGGTTCCATAAAGCAGTGCATAAATATTGCACCTCAACAAAATCCGATAAAGCGGCAAAACCATTGGCAAATCCGGGTGGTATCCACACCATTTTTCTGTTTTCATCTGACAAATTCACACTACAATATTTACCGAGTGTCGGTGAATTATAGCGAATATCAATTTCAACAAGCTGAATGTTCCCACGAATTACTCGCAGTAATTTCCCCATTGGCTTATCCCATTGGAAGTGCATACCGCGAATCACATTTTTTACCGAGCCACTATGATTTTCCTGTACAATGTTTTCTTTTACTCCACATTGCTCAAGATAATCGGAACGATATTGCTCCAGAAAAAAACCTCGTTCATCGGAATACATATCGGGTTGTAATACTAAAACTGCATCAA
Organism: Chloroflexota bacterium; assembly: GCA_041917875.1. Taxonomy (GTDB): domain Bacteria; phylum Bacteroidota; class Ignavibacteria; order Kapaibacteriales; family UBA961; genus UBA2353. Next base: position 16,683 of record JAYRWZ010000584.1, read on the forward strand.
AAAAAGAATCAATTATATGTAAAGCCATAGATTATTTTTGTATTATAAATGGTAGGGTTTGCACTCCATAAACGGAATGAGCACGCAAAGTAAAATACCCTTCGTCAATCAATGAAGTTTGCAACTGAATGGTATTAAATCCTTTTATTCCCTCCGCCGTGAACGAATACTGCACGACACCCACGACATCAATAATATCAAAGCGAAGTTGTGCATTATCAGGAAGGACCATAAATATCTCGCTGTTTTCTTGCACGGGGTGAGGTCTTATTTGATATAATCTAAAAATAGGAGCAGCCGAAAAACTGACAGAGCGCATATCGTCAGCACATACGGGTAAAATTGCAAGTGTAAATTGCGTTGAATCATCTTCCACGCAATAGAAAGGACTGTTTTGAATTATAGCCGTAAATCGGGCTGACTTCTTTGTTGAGAGTAATGCCATATACTGCAAAGGCAGTTCCCACACGGTTTCATTTCCGAACAAAATATTTTTGGGAAAATCTAAGGAATATTTGCCATAACTCACCTCGGTTAACGGCACTGTATATTTGATTTTCGCTCCGTTTTGAATAATAAACAAGTCGGCTTGTTTACTATTTATCAGGTAGAATACATCAGGATCTAAAGAAAAATAAACTGTAAAATTCCCAATATTTTTATTATCACTAAGCGTTAGTGTACCGGTACAAGTAATAAGTTGTGATTTGCCGATTGAAACGGATAGTGTATCGGTTACTATGGAAATACTTTGACTTTGTTGTTTTGCTTCAATGAAACCGGACTCTTTCTCGATAATTGAACTATTATCTGCCGACATCTGTAATTCATAGAGTAACCCATTGTACGGTATTGTCACATTTTTTACAGTATCCATTATGGTGGCACCGCTATCCAATATTCTATTACTAAATGCCGTATAATTGGCAACATTAGATAAAAATGTCAGTGAATCAATTACTATACTCACATTTCCGGTATTAGAAACAGACAGAGGAATAATTGTGTCCGCACACGCTGCCACAATTTTGGGTATGATTGCAGTAAATCCGGCTCGAATTGTGTCTGCTCTCATGCCATAACCACTGATAATAAGGGTATCTTGTTTTCGCTTAAATCCGGGCAAAGCATCATGGGTAATATATAGTGTTGCAGATGATTTTCCTATTTTCTTCGGCGCGAAGACAATAGGAAGAGTAAACTTCGTACCGGGGGCATGACTTTGTTTCTGAGAGTAAAGGGGATCGAAACTGAATGCAGCGACATCTCCTTGTCCCCATTCGATTATATCGACAGATAACTGTTCATTGCCTCCTGCATCAAAAATCAAGACCGTATCTTTTTTACTTTGATGTATTTTTATTGTATCAAACTCATAATTGTAAGTTGTAATTGTCGGTAAAGTGCCTTCGCCGCTTAGTGCAGTTCTTACTTGCTGATGTAATTTCCAATTTGTTATTTTCCATTGAATTTCTTTCGCATACATTTTTACGGAATCCGGCAAAAAAGATGTGCTAAAGCGCAAAGTGTCATTTTCTTGGAGTGTTGCCGGAAACAAAATGCGTGTATTTTCCTTAAATGTGAGAGTATCTCCATTTTTTGAAAACAAAGCAATATCAGCTTTCATATTTCCGGTATTCACAATTTCAATGAGTGTATCTTGAGAAATTGTTCCAACTCTTCGTGCAGGAAACACATAATTATGAATATGCACTGATGGAGCTACTCCTTTACCTTTTACGGTAGCGAATACGGTCGGTAAATCTCGTTGATTATGTATCGGATATATTGCAATACTGTCTGAAATACGTTCAAAGGGCATATAACAGACTGGTATAGAAAGAGTATCGCCGGTTTGTAATGTAATGGGAAAAATGCCGGTGGTGTCAATCGTTAATTCC
>JAYRWZ010000585.1:0-1603 GCA_041917875.1 Chloroflexota bacterium
CATTTGTTAGAATCTGTTCAATTAGGATTATTGAGAATTGTTTCATTGGGAATTACCGGTTTTGACACACCGGCCTCCGACAAGGCAATCATTGAAACATCTTTTGCGCTGCATTCAATGGCTCAATATATTGCATTATTTGATGCGCAAACACCTCAACAAAAAAAAGCTCTCCACCATACTCTGCATTTGCTTTCTTCATCGTCCCAATATTGTCGTCGTCATACTGATTTTGATACCTTCGACAGAGCAGACTTTATTCGTCTTTATGCCGAGCCACTCTATAAAAGCATACAAACGTTATATCAAGAGTTTTCTGTCGAATATTATGATGAAACAACAACACGCCCCTCTGCGGTTAACTTTCGCAGTTCTTCACTTTTTTCAACCACCGTATTTAACTCTTACTTTTACAGTAAACAATTACCTCAAAGCGTTAATGATAATCGCGTACAATTAGGGAAACTATTATTTTTTGATCCTGTATTATCTCAAAACTATGAACGTTCCTGCGCTTCATGTCATCAACCTGAAAAAGGGTTCACAGATGGACTGCCAACAAGTATGGCATTTCATAAAAAAGGTCATATTGTTCGTAATGCACCCACATTGATTAATTCCATCTATGCCGGGCGTTTATTTTATGATTTACGTGCACATTCCTTCGAAGATCAAGTGCAACATGTTGTTACCGATGACAATGAATTTCATACTGATTTTGCCACGATAATAGCAAGATTAGAATCTTCTGATGAGTATAAATCGCTCTTTACAAAAGCGTTTCGTGAAGTAAAAGAGAATACTATCTCACCGTACACAATCAGTGCCGCATTGGCTGCTTATCAAATGACTCTGGTGTCTTTTAATGCAGAATTTGATAAATATATACGTTCCGAAAAAAAAGTAATTTCACCTTCCATAAAAAACGGCTTTAATCTCTTTATGGGAAAAGCCGCCTGCGGTACATGCCATTTTGCCCCAACATTTGCGGGTTTAGTGCCACCACGTTTTACAGAAACTGAATCGGAAATTTTAGGAATTCTTATGAAATTTGATACAATCTCTCCTACTCTTGATACCGATGCGGGCAGATACTCGGGTCATGCAAAAGACCAAGTTCCACTTTATAAGAGATCCTTTAAGACTATGACAGTACGTAACAGCGCTATTACAGCACCGTATTTTCATAATGGCGCATTTGCAACTCTAGATGAAGTCATTGAATTTTATCATCGCGGCGGAGGTGCCGGTGTAGGTCTTGATGTTCCCTATCAGACATTACCCTCCCAACAATTACATTTAACGCCTAAAGAAAAAAAAGATATTATAGCATTTTTGCATTCACTCACGGATACTGCGGGCTTGACAAGTAAACCCCAAAAACTACCTTTTATAAAAGGATATTCAGAGAGAATTATTGGCGGTCTTTATTAAGAGAATCAAGTATCACTTGTTTTTTATACATCGCCATTCGAGAAATAAGGTCATAAGGCATCGGTTTATGAAATGGGAATTGAACCGAGCCTTTGCCTTGTTTATATTCTGCCAACTCTTCGGCAAAATATTCATGCGTCACCGGTGTTGCATACACTCCTATATGAGC
>JAYRWZ010000586.1:0-10561 GCA_041917875.1 Chloroflexota bacterium
AAATTATTTTGAACAGAATGATGATAAAGCGCATCTTCAGGATTGTGAATGTGAAATCGGGCAAGTATATTGTTATCAAAATGACATTGAAAATGCTCTCAATTACACCCAAAACTCTATTGTCATGGCAAGAAAATTTGACAATAAAAGGGCTTTAATTTATTCACTTGGTAATTTGGCTTTTATCTATGCACGCTTTGAAATGTTGGATCAATCTTTGGAGCCATTGCATGAATCTTTGTCATTGTTGCGTGAGCTTCCCAATCCTGTGTCGGAACGTAAAATATATTATTTGTTGTATCAAATCAGCTTTGCGATGGAAGACCATAAGAAAGCTTATGAATATTTGCATAATTATATGGAAGTTGTGCTCTTACTTAAAGATGAATCGGCTTCTCTTGCTGCAATGCGCTACAAAGCAGTATATGAATTAGAAAAAGCCCATTATGAAAATCAACTGCTGAGAATAAAAACTGAGAAGTTAGAACAGGAAATTGAGTATAAAACAAAGGAACTAACTTCTTTGGCTTTGCGGATTGCACAGAAAAATGAAGTTATGGGTGTTCTTTTGGACAAAATAAATACCTTACATTCTATAGAAATACAAAATATGGACGATGTACGGTCCCAAATTATCAGCAGTATGAGTAATGATAGGGGATGGGAATATTTTGAAAAACAATTCAAACTTGTCCACTTCGATTTTATTGAACGTCTTTCCAGATTGTATCCGACATTGTCTCCAAGTGAGCTAAAAGTGTGTGCTCTTATGAAAATTAATCTTACGACTAAAGAAATGTCTAATTTGCTTTGCCAATCAGAACGCAGTATTGAAACATACAGATACCGAATAAGAAAAAAAATTCATTTATCAAGTGACAGAAATCTTGTGACTTATCTATCCGGATTATAGTGTGAATATATTACAGCTATCGCCACAATTTCCGTTTCCTGAATCTGATGGTGGAAAAAAAAGTATTGCTATGTTTTATAATGGCTTTCGTAATGAAGGGCATAACGTGACTTTTGTGTGTTATCATGACGGAGCAGAGCAAAGCCACAATCGATTCGAAAATATATATTGTGTTCATCATTCAACAAAAAATACTTTGTTAAGAAAAGTGTTGTCTGTTTTTGTAAAGAAACCATTGTATCTGAATAAACATTTTTCTCATTCATTAAAATCGGAAATTATTAACACTCTTCAAGGAAAGTGTTTTGATATTATTCATGCAGATCATACGGCAATGGCAGAAATGGCAATATCGCTCGGTGCTCATTATAATATTCCTGTGGTGTTGCGTTTACATAATGTAGAATGGAAGATATGGGAACGTTATTATCAAAGATTATCAAGGTTCAATCCGGCATATTATTATATTAAAAGACAAAGTACTTTGTTGAAAACAATGGAAATCAATGTTTGCGAAAGCGTTGATGTTTGTTTGACAATTACCAATAAAGATAAGGAGTTGTTAGAGCAATATGTCCGTACTTCAGTGATAGTGACGAAGCCATTTGGAGTGAATATTGCCAATGAAACGCGTGATGTATTACATAATCGTAAAGAACAAAGGACATTGATGATGGCAACCAATTGGGCTTGGAGACATAATGTGGAAGGAGCCGAATGGTTTATTGAGTATGTTTTACCATTGTTGCGAATTTCAGAACCGAATATAAAACTTTTATTACTGGGAAAACATCTCCCCAAGAATTTCTTGAAATATTCAGTTGATAATGTTGAAAGTATTGGATTTGTGGAAAATATCACTGATTATTATAATCGTGCATCACTGTTTATCTCACCATTGTTTGTTGGTAGCGGTATTAGAATCAAGATTTTGGAATCATTGTCATTTGGGGTACCGGTCATTGCCACTTCTATTGGAGCGGAGGGCATCGAATTATCAGAAAGTGACGGTCTTTTTGTGAGTGATGACCCGCAGAAACAAGCCGCAATCATACTTGATTTGCTCCATAAACCAAATGAAATTAAAAGACTTGGTGAAAATGCGAAAAGTAGTATAGAGAAAAAATATAATATACGAACAATTATGAATGAAACCTTAGAGTTATACCGGAACACGATAGAAAAATTTACACTTCAATAAAATTTTTGTATTCGCCGATTCTATATCCCGTTACTTTTTCGATATAATCTGTTACGGCCATGAGAAATGGTCTTTGTAATGTTCGGGTTGGATCAAAGTGTTTCGTCCATGATGCGTCGGATTGAATTCGATGTTGCATTACCTTTGGATGGGTGTGCCTAAATGGTTGCACTTCATAACAGAACGATTCAAATTCTTCGCTTTGAGGAATATTTTCCATTAACCACTTATCATCATGATACAGTCGGTGAAATGCAAGTTGTTTGGCTTTTTGTAATCTCGGATGCCTTACCCATCCGTAATGAAAAATACGAGCTTCGGTTTGGCGAGCATACAATTTTCTGATTACACCGTTTTCATCTTTATAACGAAATCCTTGTGCATCTCGCCACGATATTACTCTGCCTGTATTTTTAAATGCTCGAATTTCACGTCTGTACCATTGTCGTCCTATGCCCGTATAGTCATAACTACCAAAGAAATGCTGCCAACGAAACAACAGCGACTCAATGTTCTGAGTTTCCCATGCTTTAGCCATTTCGCGTTTTATGAGATCATAATCTTCTTCGTGCAAAACCTCGTCGGCTTGTACGTAGATGCACCAATCGCCCGTACAATGTGAGAGAGCAATGTTTGTTTGCTCAGCTAATATAGAGCCGTGAGACCGATTATTATCATTCCAAGTTGTGTCAATTATTCGTATATTGCCACTCAAATTTTGGATTTTTTCTCTGGTCATATCATCACTATTGCCAACAGCAACAATGATTTCATCGCAAAGCGGTAATAATGATCGAAGAGATTCGACGAAGGGATAGCCCAGAATTTCGCCGTTTCGTACGAATGAAAAACCCGATATAGTCATATACTTTTTCTTGCAAAAATACTTAATTTTATGCGTTTTTTACATGCAACGATTACATCTTTTTGTATAATATTTTTTGCCGGCTTTTGCTTATGTTCCGAAATGTTTGGTCAGATTACGGGCAGACTTGACACTACCTCTACCATTGAACAGTTATTGCAGTCTGACATAGATAATGCATATACCCTTGAATTATCACTAAGTTCCGAACCATTGATTGTTGAATGTGAGTTGCCTTGCAATGCTGAAATATTGCATCACGGGGAAGTTACTCAAGAAGTTTTTGAGCATCATCATGAAGATTCTTCAGTCTATATTCCATTGTCGCAGTTTACGTATGCGGGTGATCAACGTGTAACGATTGATGGATCTCTGCCGCGCAATACTACTAAAATTCGTCCATTGCCCTTAATAGGACTTGCTAGTATTTATTTGGGTATTACGACAGCGTTGCATATTTATCAAGTGAATACATTTTGGGATTCGACCACAACATTTCGATTCATAGAAGACGGTGATTATGCTTTATACGCAGATAAATTTGGTCATGCTTGGGGTACTTACATAAATGCGTATCTGGCATCTGAAGCACTTATGGGAGCAGGTCTGTCATGGGAGGCGGCAACTTTAGGCGGAGCCGGCATAGCATTAGCTTATCAGACATATGTGGAAGTGATGGACGGCTATGGGAAAACATGGGGATTTTCTTGGAGCGATATGTATGCAAATTTTGCCGGTCTTGCTTGGTTTTTAGGTCAACATTATGTGCCATTTCTCCAAAATTTCACGTATAAATCAAATTTTTTCCCCCCTCCTTGGTTTGGTCGCTTCACAAGGGAATCTGCGGAGACATTCTTGGATGATTATTCGGGATGGACATTTACATTAGCTGTTGATATACATAATTTATTGCCCAATAATGCAAAAAAATATTGGCCCTCATGGCTCAACATTGATGTTGGTCATGCCGTGAGAGATTTACGATTCCGTCAAGGGGAATCCGTTTATACAATTGGTCTGGATATAAATCCTGTACGATTATTGCCTGATGGACCAAATTTATGGAAATGGTTCAGACAAGGATTTAATTATGTAAAAATCCCCGCTCCGGCAATCGAATTCGGTAATGTGACAAGGTTTAGACTGTTGTATCCTTTTCAATTACAAATAGGACCAATACACTTTTGATGCACTGAACGATACTGTGGTTTTTTGCATTATTTTGCACTTGGTTGTTTGGAAAGTTCGTCAAAATATAAACGAATAATTTTCTCATAATCTTTTGTGAACTGCACCTTGTTCTCTTCTAATGAGTTAGAATTATTAAATTGTTGCTGTCCATTTTGTAACATACCGGGACTTTTTTTGATAATATCCTGCCCTGATTTAGATTCACGTTTTTTTTCATAATCGCGTTCATTCATTGAAAGGGTAGCATCAAGAAGTCTCGATAATATTTTATCTTGTCTTTTAATTGTCTCATCAGTAATTGCACCTGTTTCCATATCTGTCATAACCTCTTTCATTTCTTGAGCTATTTTTTCGAGCGAGCCGAGTCCTTTTTTTCCACCGACTTGTTCTTGTTGCTCTTTTGCTAACTCCTGCATTGCCTGAAGTGCTTTTCCTTGTTGCGCAGCCAGTCTGCCCATTTCGGCTTGTTGTTGAGGAGTTGGTTGACCATTTTGTCCTGATTGCAGCCGCTGCATATTTTGCATTCCCTGATTTATTTGTTGTTGTTGTCCTGCCATTTGTTGCAATCGCTGCATAAATCCACCGGGAGATTTTCCATTTTTCCCTTTACCTTTTTTGTTTCCTTCACCTTCGCCATCCTGACCATCTTCTCCTTCTCCTTCTTGTCCTTCGCCTTGACCTTTCATACCTTGCATAGCTTGTTGCATTTGAATTGCAGCTTTGTTCATCGACGACATTGCCTGACCCTGTTGTTGAGCAGCTTGTTGTCCATTGCGATTCGTCAATTGCTCACTGCTTTGTTGCATTTTTTGCATTGCCTCACCAATATTTCGAGCCATTTCCGGTGTCATAGCCATTGTCTTTTGTGAAATTTCAGCCATTCTTTGAGCAACGGTATTTAATTGTTCTTGCATTTTCTTTTGCTCTTGTGCATTTTGGGAGTATTGAGCCGAGTTTGGATCTAATTGTTGCGAATTTTTGCGTAATTGTTCTTGCTTTTGTGATAGGTCAAGCAGGTCAGAAACGGATTTTTGCATTTGTTTTTGCACCTCTTTCGATAGATTTTTCTTCATTTCTTTTTTAAGTGCTTTCATCTTTTGGGCAAATTGTTTTGCTTTTTTCGCCGCTGATTGTTGTTTTTGCGAAGATTTTTCCTGTTGCCCGTTTTGCATTTCTTCAGCAGCCTGTTCCATATCATTTGCCATGTCGTTTTGTTCATTACCAAGCTCTTGCTTTGCATCTTGGAGTTTATCCATCGGCATTTGCTGTTGAATTTCCTTCATCACATCTTCAAGTTTTTTCATATCCTCGCGAATTTCCTTTGCCTCATCGCTCATGTCTTTTTGTCTTTCGGCAAGTTCTTGTCGTTTATCGCGATCGGAAGTATTTGCATTTTCTGTCTGTTTTTGCAAATCTTGTAACTTTTTTTCCAATTGTTCAGCTCTTTTTGTCAAAGCATCTGTTAATTGTTCCGCTTTTAAACGTTTCATAATATTAAGAGAACGCTCAATTTGCTTCTTGAACTGCTCCTCATTAAATTGATATTGCTTCATTGCTTCTTGCAATTGCTGTTGTGACATTTGCTGCATCGCTTGTTGTATTCTTTCCATTGCTTTTTGCAATTCCGGCGATTGAACTTCTTTCATTAATTGCTGCAATTCTTGATATTTCTCTAAAGTTTCTTTTGATATTGCATTGTTGTTTTGTAGATTTTTCGACATATCTTCCATTTTTTGAACTACATCGTCCAACTTTTTTTGCAATTCTTTTTGCTGTTGAATTGCATCTTCCAATTTTTTCTTGTCTTGCCAATCCGGTTGCTTGTCCTTTCGTAATTCTCTCTGAATTTTTTCCATTTCTTTTTGCGCTTGATCGGCTTGCTTTGCTATTTCTTCAAGTTCTTTGCGTATCTGTTCTTCTTGTTTACCTGACTCATTGAGCACTTCATCTAATGATGGCAATTTTACATTTACTGATTGGGTACGAGCGGATTTCGGACCAGTGATAATGTCATTGTCGTAGATTTCACAGTAAAATTCGTACTTATCGCTTGGAGAAATATTCAGTTTCGTTAAGTCCCAGAAATACGGAACACTCATAGATTTCTCATTGCGTGGAAAGGGGATTGATAAAGCCGTAAATTTATCAGACGGTTTACCGTATTTTGATTCTACTAAACGACAATGTAATAAAAGCGACGAAAATCCAAAATCATCACTCGCCGATATTTTGACAGGTAATATTGCCGTAGCATCAATCGCAATATCATTCTGAGGCGTCAGTAAAGAAATCGTCGGAGAGTTATCGTCTTGAACCACAATTTTATAATGTACTGGCGAATCATTAGTTAAGCCGTCCTTATCTTTAATCTCGATATAGTACTCACAAGAATTTGAAAGTGAAAATGTTGTAGATGCACTTCTGTTTTGCACTGTCATGGCTTTACGAAGAGTATCGGTTTTTGTGCCCGCAGAATCTTGGGAAAATTGAAGGAATACACAATATGCTTCACGCAGCGGTTTATTAGAAATTACCTCCATCTCGGTTTTTGAACCGCGCAATGCAATGATGTCTGCCGCATCTTCCGATAACTGCAAAGCCGGTTGTTGTGTATATGAAGGAGAATATACTTTTCCGTTTAATGATTTTATTATTGGTTTATCTTGTACAATAATTGTTCCGACATTACTTCTGACAAAATCGCTAAGCCACGGGCTTTCTGCATAAAATTCAACAGTATTGGACAAAGAAGAAAATGTATAAGTCCACTTTCCGTTTGCATCGGGCTTTAACTCATGACTGTCAAAATTTTCTTGTTGCATCTCACGAACTTTGATTGTGATAGCATTGGGTATTTTGCCATTAACATTAACGATGACTACTGCTTTTTCGCCACGTAATTTCAATGCTGATTGTGGCTCGACAGCGAGTGAAAATGGTGCAGGTGGTAAAAAGGAAGAAGAAAAGTTAATTATTCGATTCAAAGATGAACGCAAGCCAGGAACCGCTGCTACAATGCCGAAACCAATTATTGTGGTAGAGAGTAACATAAGAAATTTTTTGTTTTTCTGTTTTTCCACTATGACATGGAAGTCAATATCTTTCGATTGTTCATAGACAGAATCAAATGCTGCATCAATAAGTTCACGATTTGATGTTTCTGATGTTTGTTCGGCTAATTGAAAAACATTAACCAATGTGTCGCGAATATTCGGATAATAATTACCGATTCGTTTTGCAATACTATAAGGGTCAAAACTTTTTTTCAGCCCAAAAAATTCCAAAAACGGTGTTAGTAAAAAAGTGACAGCACATCCGAAGAAAGCTACTGCAATGAAAGCAAAGAGAGCCGTCCTAAATGCTATATCACCCTGGGCGACAGTTTCTAACATTACGGCAAATATCACCAAAAGAAGGAGCGACATTGTTGTTTTTTGGCATGCCAATAGTATTCTTTGACTTAACTCCGATCTGTGAACCGAGGTAAAACGTTGCAATAATGATGCGTAACCTGATTGTATTGTATTCATGGGTGTTTTATGCTCCTCGTAATTTTCGAATTTTTTCGCGTGTATCTTGTAATAAAATAGAACGTGGATATTTACTTAACAATTGATTGTAATAGAGTAAAGCTTCATCATTGTTGGAGAGACTTTTCAGCACATCACCTAATAATGATAATGCTGCATCACCATATATTGACTCATCGTAATCTAAGACAAAGCGGCGTAATATGGATTCCGCTTCAGAATATTTTCGATTTGCGTAAAGAGATTTTGCATACTCCAACGTTGCTTTTTCTAGTATATCCGCTTTTGGACATGCGCCCTCGATTTGTTTATAAAATTGCTCAAGTTCGTTGATATCTTTTCGGATGCGAGCATATTCCATTTTACCGTAAAGCTGCAAACACACGGGAGTTTCTTCATTATCCTCGAACAACATTATGTAGGTAAGCGCATCGTTCGCAATATCGGATTCGGTTTTTGAAGCAAGCAAAGCGAGTAGCGTTTTAGCAGAATCGGTTCGACCTTGATAATATTCCATCATAGCCAAGGAAAATTTTGCTTTATCACTTTCTTTTTGTTGAGCCCGCGACAGTAACTTGGCAATTTGTTCATAATACTTTTTCGCTTGTTGAGTATTACCTCTTTCTAATTCAATATCACCGGCAAACAATGCAGCATTTGCACTAATATTCGAACCATTTTTTTTTGCAAGAATAGATTCAATGATGGATAATGATTTGTCGGATTCGAAAACATGATTGTGATATATCTGAGCTATCCGAAATTGACATTCTTCTATAATTTGATTTTCGGGAAATTCTTGGACGATATCATTATATTTTTCTATAATCTCAAGTGCTTGTTCTTTCGTAATACTTTCTTGGAGAAAGAGTTTTTTTTCTAAACCGGAAGCATATCCGTACAGTGCGGTTGCGAAATAGGGTGATTTTTTCCCGAACTCCATAACCTTCGTAAATGCTTCGACAGCGATTGCAGGTTCATTTTCTTTATTCGCAAGTATGGCAAAATTCAGTAACTCACGTCCTTGCGATCGTGTACGTTCATCAAGGTTATGTGCGGCTGTCAGTGCTTTTTTATATTGTTTTGATTCACGATAATACCAGAGTTGCAGCATCATAAGATTGTAATCGTCGGGATTTGATGATAGGGTAGATTCCAGCACTTGCCCTATGTATGTGTTTGCTTCCTTCGATAACATCAGTGCACTTAATCGTCCTTGAGCTATGCCTAAATTTTTTGAGTTGAGATATAAACGTAGTATTTCTTCTGTGCCCAATGTAATATTACCGGTGATGGTATAATATTGACTTAATTCATCGGCAAAGAGTGCGGGCGCATTTAGCAGCGTGCGAGCTTTTTGTAATGTGGAAATCGCTTTTTCATAAAGTCGTAATCGCGCCTGTGATTGCGCTATGACTTGGAAACATTCCTTGGCTGCACCACAAGTTTTCAAACCATTTTCCCAAGTCGTTTCTGCATCTTGCATTTTACCTGTGCGCCATTGCAATGAAGCAAGCAAGGAGGTCAGCTCTACGGAGCCATCTGTCTTTGAGCGTTCACTCACCAATGGCAGAAGCGATGACGGTTGGTCTAAGGCAAGCAATGTGCGAACAACTCCGTCAAAATATTCTTCGTTTTGTTTGTTTTTAGCATAAAGTTCCTGATAAAGACGGGCGGATTCGCGAAAATCGCCACTTTCTTCGTAACTTCTTGCCAAATCAAGCTTTCTGCTTTCGTCTGTTTGCGATAATCCTTGAGTCACAACTACGGACAATGCAATAATCATTACCATCGTGAAGCGAATCGTTATATTTGGCATAAACCTTGACATAAACAACTTCATTGTGAAGAGTCCAAAATAGTGATGAATAAAAGCCAACAGGCGACATATAGACCGAAAAATTTCGGAGTATTGACGATTGTTATTAGTTTCCTATTGATTGCTTTTGCACTCAATGGATGCAAATCTACGTCCGGAAATTCATATACGCAATCAGACCCAACCGAAAGCGAAGGTTTAGTGCCACTTTCTTCTTTATTGGCAAAACCGCGTAAAGTGGAAAATAACAATCGTTTATTGCCAAAATCCACCGATAGCAATGTTGATACACTAAGAGAAACTTTACGTCAAGGTGCACTTACAGGCGCAAAACGATTGCCTACTTTGCGTGAACAGATGACAGATGTTGCAGATACTCAGCAGCAGATTCTCTCTGCTACGGATTCAGTTCTTAGCCGGTTACAGGATATAAGCCTTGATCTTGAAGTCATAAAAAACACACTCGATAATACGCCTATCGAACAAAGCAAAAGCAAAAACAAGGAACTAAACATTCCCCAAAAAAAAGTGTCTGCACAATTTGATAACAAAGCAGATTTAATCCTGCCCGACGAAAAAGTAGGGAAAAAAGTACCGAAACCGCTAAAAAATGTTTCAGCACCAACCAAAATTAGTGAAGAGAAACAATCAACTGCAACAAGGATTGCAAAAACCGATGAAACACAGGATAAAATTGCATCCAATAAAAAAAATGCTCCCGATAGTATCACCGGTTCAAACTATAAAACCGCATTACGCTTAATATCCCGAAGAGATTACGCACAATCTATACCATATTTGCAAGCCGCAATCGAAAAACCGGATAATATGTCCACAAAAGTAAACTCACAATATTGGCTTGGCGAATCCTATTTTGCAATTGGTAAATTCGATGAAGCGGCAAGTCAGTTTAAGCTAGTACTTTCTCAGAAAAATTCTGCTAAATTGGACGATGCAATGGTGATGCTTGGTGAAACATATTATAGACAGGGCAAAAAGGAGGAAGCAAAAAAGACTTTCTCATCATTACTCACAACTTTTC
>JAYRWZ010000587.1:0-5458 GCA_041917875.1 Chloroflexota bacterium
ATGGAATATTTGCCAAAACAACTTTCAGAACAAGAAATAACCGACACTATTTCAGCTATTATAGCCGAACTTGGCGTCTCCGACATGAAAGATGCCGGAAAAGTAATGGGCGCTGCCATGAAACAGTTACGAGGAAAGGCAGAAGGTACGACTGTGCAAACCATTGTCAAATCGATGCTGCAATAAATCCAATTAAGCACCTCACCATTTATGCATACAATGACAGAAAAAACATTACTTCAAGATTCATTGAAGGAATTAGAATTTCACCGTGTTCTTGACCAAATAGCGCGACATTGCATATCCGAACCCGGCAGAGAAATAATTTTAGACACATTACCGAGCGAAGACATTCTATGGCTGCGCACAGAACATTCTTTGGTGGAAGAGTTGCGCTTGATTGCGATGCGCAATGAGCATTTGCCTATCGAGGGACTCTATGATATGCGTCCTATGTTGCAAAAATCTTTAATCACGGGTGCATTTCTTACTCCAACCGAGCTGCTGGCTGTTCATGATACCATCAGAGCTTCACGATTATTGCGGCTGTATTTTCGGGACAAGGACGAGTTTTACCCTGCCATTAGAGCATTTGTGGAGCAGTTACATGAAAATCGTTTTCTTGAAAAACATATTACCGATGCTATTGATGAAACTGGTACCGTAAAAGATAATGCCAGTCGTGAACTTGCCACTATCCGGAAAGATATTCAAGAAACAACAGCAAAATTGCGCTCAAAAATTCAAAAAATATTGAGACAAGTTGTCGAAGAAGACCGCGCAATGGAAGAATTTATTACCCAAAGAGAAGGACGTTTTGTTTTACCGATAAAGGCAGAAGCAAAACGACAAATTCCCGGGATTATTCATGGTGTTTCTCAAACAGGCTCGACGGTATTTCTTGAGCCGGCAGAAATTTTTGATTGGAATAATCAATTATCTCTTCTTCTTCATCAAGAACAAAGAGAAATTGTAAGAATATTAACTACACTTACGGGTGAATTGGGCGGCGAAGCAGTTCTTTTTATGGGTACAGCAGATATATTGGCACATTTTGACGCATTAGCGGCCAAAGGAATATATGCAGTGGAAAAAGGCGGAATAATGCCCGAAATTGTAGATTTTCATCACGTTGAGTTGCACAATGTTTATCACCCTTTATTATCGGTTGGTGTCGGAAAAAAACCTATTCCCCTTTCGGCCGAATTTGATGAACAAGGTCGGGGCTATCTGATTTCAGGACCTAATGCGGGCGGCAAAACGGTTGCATTAAAAAATATAGGGCTCAATATCGCAATGGCTTTATCGGGAATATTTCCACTCGGAAATTGCCGTACCAATCCGCGTCTGATATTCACCGCTGTCGGTGACCATCAATCCATAGAACAAAATCTTAGTACATTCAGTTCTCAGATTGTTCGTTTACGCGATATTCTCTCTTTTTGCTCTCATTCTGCATTAGTTTTAATAGATGAAATATGCTCAGGAACTGATCCGCAAGAAGGCGGCGCACTTGCTGCCGGTATCTTGGACAGTCTTATTGAACGACATACATTTTTTGTGGTTACGACGCATCAAAGTTCCTTAAAAACTTACGCACTTAATCGCACAGTAATTAAAAATGCTTCAATGGAATTTGATGAAAATAAATTAGCACCGACATACAAATTTTTATCGGGCATTCCGGGTAATTCGTATGCTTTTGTGTTAGCACAATCAGTAGGAATACCCGCACATATCTTAGAAAATGCACGAAATTATCTTGGCGACAGACAGTCCGAAATAGAAAATAGTATTGCAGCTTTGCAACGATATAAATCTGAAGCCGAACAGCACGCTTTAAAAGTGGCTGAAGAACGACTAAAAGCAGAAAATGCACGAAAAGAATATGAAAAAAAATTCGATGAATTTAAAGTTAAATATAAACAATTAGTAGGGTTGGCAAGAGAAGAGGCGCAAGAGATTGTTCAAAAAGCCAATGCTTTAGTCGAAAACACCATACGTGAAATTCGAGAACAACAAAAACCAGTGTCCGAAATTCGTAAAAACTTTGAGAAAGAAAAACAAGACATTGCAAAAAAAGCATCAGAATTAAAGAAACAAGAGCATCAAAGTAAACCGTCCGGTTTTATTGTCGGGGATGCAGTCACTATGGGCGATGCTCAAGATATCGGTGTTATTATTGATATTGATGAACAATCAAAAGCCGCACAGGTAGAATTTAATGGTGTAAAATTTAAATTACCGCTTGTTCAATTACGGCGCGCTTCAAAATCGAAGATCAAACAAACGGCACAATCAAAGAATGTTGCCGGATATGTAAAATTAGATGCCAGAGCAAGTACTGATGTCAGAGGTTTTCGCGCTGATGAGGCATGCAAAGAAGTTGAACGTCTTGTTTCCGATGCCGTTCTTGCTAATTTGCCCAGCGTTACAATTATTCATGGCAAAGGCACCGGCGCATTGCGACAAGCCATCCACGATCAATTATCACGTCACGGCTCTGTTGCCACTTTTCGTAATGGTGCGATTACCGAAGGCGGCGACGGAGTTACTATTGTAGAAATAAAATAATGGTTACAATTCGGGATAGTATTCTGCTGCCTGTCAATGACGATACTCTTGCCAATGCGGTAGAATACTCGCTCGCAACACATTTCATAGATAATTTACGTAATCGCCATAGTGCAGTGCGCCTTGATTCCATGATCCGCGGAAAAATAGGAGAACTTGCCCTAAAACATTGGTTAGAAAAAAACGATGTCTCCATTATTGATACGAATATCCCGGTAGAATTATATAGCCCGGACACGGATCTGCGGATTCAAAGTTCAACCATACTCTCTTGCGAAATCAAAACATCACTCGTTCCGGATTCATGGTATTCTTTAGAGCAAACTCTGGAAAAAGCCGACATAAAAATTATAAAAAGAGAAAAGTACATAGCCGATATTCGTAATAATATTCATATTCAGATTTTTTTTAACTTTTATCGAGATAAGCGCGACAGTTGGCTACGATCTTTGAATCTTTCTCGCGACAATATTACCGTAGAAAAAGTCATTGAGACATTGAAGATTTCCTCATATAAAAATCAGACATTTTTTGTCGCTTGGATTGACACAGACACATTAACGCGTCAGTTAGCGCTAATGGAATCTCCTATTTGGAGTTATGGAAAAAGAGAGTTTTGGAAATGTAATATACAAACACAATCGAAATGTCCGCGCAATCTCATACAATATATCAAAGAATATTCTTAAATATTGATTATTGGCAAAGAAAGCCTATTTTTGTACAACCTTGATGGGGATGAATTGGTCTCGACGGGGTGAAATGTTCTTGAGGGAGCGTGCCGAGCTACGCTGGTGGAGCTCGTAAATACAACTGGCGAATCAATACCTGGCAACTCTTATGAGTATGCTATGGCTGCCTAAGAACTAGGTTTAGCCATCATCGGTCTCAGATGTGTTCGTTCATCTGAAAACCGGTGTCGCTTCTAACGAAATAGTGTTATGGTATTTCGGTGTGCCATAGCATGAGATTTTCACTGATGGCAATAATGCTCCTGTTACTCGGATACCATTATTGTAAGATTTGAATGAGTAACTGCGCACGAAGAGCCCACGGCTCATGCATTTCGGACGCGGGTTCGACTCCCGCCATCTCCACTGAAACACTCACATTCTATAATGTGGGTGTTTTTTTTACATTCTCAATGACATAGAAAATGTTAATGCTGTATTATTGCGTACATTCTTATCAAAAATGTTATAGCTTGATGTTAAATGTCTTCCCTCAATTCTTAATAATGTCTGAGATGTAAACATATAATCAATATTTGCAGAATAGCCCGTACAATCAAATTCCGATGAGAATAATGCAGCATTTTTATCTCTGAAATATTCATAACGACATGCGACTGCCCATTGTGGCGAAAAACGCCAATGTCCAATAATTGTCGGGGTGTACCAATATGAATATCGTCGCCCATTTCCCCTGTCTCTTCCTAGATCGATGCCTGCAATGAGACCAATGTCCTTTGAAAACCTTACTTGCGTATAAACATTGTGATATGTTCTTTTAGATTCTTCCGTATCAGGTCGGTCTGTACCAATAAAATTACTATAATTTATCATAAAAAATGGAGAAAAATGATATTGTAATTGCAGACCAAATGAGGGTGTATGAATATCAGGATTACGAAAAATAGTTTGCCAGCCATTTAGGTACAAAAGTGACAACAAAAGAGTACTATCAGCGGTTTTATAGGAGATTTTCGCACCTGCTTCATAATAAGGCGAATTTTCCGCAACAAGACTGCGTGTCACAGTATAACAATCAGCTCCGACAGCACTTTCAAAACCAATATGCGATGGAAAAATCCCCATATCGAACCAAATATTATGCAATGAATCTAAACGGATACCACCATTCGCTTCATACAAAAACTGTGCAACCGCAGGTTCTTTACTAAGATTATATTGTGCATAATTACCCACCATCAATCCAATATTTGCCCTAACATTCTTATTCCTATAGTTAACAGAACCTACAATCAGATTCATATTTATTTCATCTAATCGTTTATGATTATAGATAAAATCCGGCTTTGTACGACTTTGTGTAAAATCGTAACTGTAATACCATTCCGCATAGCCAGAGAATGTGAACGAGGAACTATCTTCTGCGGCTTGACACAGTAAAGAAATACTGGATAAATATAATAGGGCGTATAAATATAATCGCATATAACTCTGTAATAAAACTTCTGATAACTCATACTATCAAAAATTGAACCACATATCAATTATTGATGAGGATGATAACAAATACAACAAATCATAAAAAAATATTTGGATTGTATGTAGCTTCTCATTATTTTTGTTCAAAATATTTGAGTAGTCTTAGAACTACAATGTTTTTATCACTTGTATTCCGAAGCACCTTTGCATTGTTCATTATTATTTTAAAAACGTTCCGATGTTGGGATTTTTGATAGTAGTGGTATGTAATAGAAAACACCCCTTCTCCGGTACGCTGTATGGTGCAATCTCTTCATTTACCATAAGCATAGCAAATTGACCGAAAAAGGGTTTTATTCACACTTTTAAGGAGGGCAAACCTATGAAAGACTCCACATAAAGATTCGCAATATAGTAAAAATGTTTCTTTCTTCTGAACTTACATAGACACTCATCTGTTTCGGAAAGAATGTAATCTAAGAAACTTTAAAGAATCAAAAGTTCTTTAAACTATTTATTTACAATAACTTAAAGTATTTATTTACTATATTCTAAAGGTTAAAAATGCAAAACTTCATTGCAAAACTTCATTGCAAAACTTCATTGCAAAACTTCATTGCAAAACTTCATTGCAAAACTTCATTGCAAAACTTCATTGCAAAACTTCATTGCAAAACTTCATTGCAAAACTTCATTTGGTTTGACGCTCTTTG
>JAYRWZ010000588.1:0-8258 GCA_041917875.1 Chloroflexota bacterium
CGAAAGATTTCTCCGGGCAAGTAACGGTCACCGCGCTGAGGGGGTTCGGGTTGAGCTTGGAGCTGTTGGGTATAATTGCACACCAGAAGGGTTGCTGTCAAGATGGTAAGAGTGATAGTCCGCATAGTAAAAGAGTGATTACATGAGTGAAGAGTTGTTGTGAATATAGTAAGAAATGTTGTGAATATAGTAAGAAATTGTGTAAGTAAGGGTAGGGTTTAAGTTAGTGACGATAAAAAAAAGACCCGCCCGATGAAGGAACAGGTCTATAAAATAACGACTGAGTTGAATGAGTTAATGTCCGACAAGTGCACGATAAGCGTTTGCATCCATGAGTGTGTCGAGCTGAGCGGGATCGGAAAGTTCGATTTTCATGAGCCAACCTGTGCCATAAGGGTCATTGTTTACCGATTCGGGTGCATCATTGATATTGTTGTTAGTTTCGATGATGTTGCCGGAGACCGGTGAGTAGAGTTCAGCGACAGTTTTGACGGCTTCGATAGTGCCAAATGCATCGCCTGCATTGACAGATGTAGCTCCATTGAAGTCAATGTACACGACATCGCCAAGTTCGCTTTGTGCATGTTCGGTCACGCCAACAGTTCCGACATTACCTTCAATTTTAATCCATTCATGGTCATTAGTGTACTTGAGTTCTTCGGGAAAATTCATTGTTGTTCTCCAGTTAAAAGAATAAAAGTGTAAGTTGAATTAAGCTCGCCAATCGTTGTTGTCGAGGTATTTAGTGTCAAAATTACCAGCGATAAAGTCTTTGTTCTCCATCATTTTTTTATGGAAGGGAACGGTGGTTTTTATCCCTTCGATGACAATTTCATCGAGCGCTCTTTTCATTTTAGCAATTGCTTCGTCTCTAGTTTTAGCGGTTGTGATGAGTTTAGCGATGAGAGAGTCATAGTAAGGCGGAATAGCATATCCTTGGTAGATGTGCGAGTCCACTCTGATGCCATGTCCTCCGGGAAAATGCAAAGATTGAATGACACCCGGCGATGGACGGAAGTCTTTTTCGGGGTCTTCGGCATTGATACGACATTCAATGGCGTGAAATTCGGGGTTAGAAGATTTGACAGAGAGTTTTTCTCCGGCAGCGATAAGGATTTGTTCCTTTAACAAATCAATACCGAGTGATTGTTCGGTGACGGGATGCTCAACTTGGATACGAGTGTTCATTTCCATGAAATAGAAGTTGCGGTGTTTGTCCACAAGAAACTCGATAGTTCCGGCACCTTCGTAATTTACAGCTTTCGATCCGAGCACCGATGCATCGCCCATAGCTTTGCGCAACTGAGGTGTCATGATGGGCGACGGTGATTCTTCAATCAGCTTTTGATGTCTTCTTTGTATGGAGCACTCTCTTTCATTGAGATGAATGACATTGCCGTGTTTGTCGCCAAAGACTTGTATTTCGATATGTCTTGGTTCTTCGATAAATTTTTCGATATAGACATCGGGATTAGCGAAGGCGGCACCGGCTTCAGTTCTTGCCATAGTGAAGTTTTTTTCGAGATCGGCCGGTGTGTGGACATATCTCATGCCTTTACCACCTCCGCCGGCAACAGCTTTGATCATGATCGGATAGCCGACTTCGTCAGCGACTCTTTTAGCGTCGTTCATAGTTTCGACAATGCCCCCGCTACCGGGAACAACGGGCACTCCGGCTGCTTTCATCGTTTCTTTAGCGATGGATTTGTTGCCCATTTTGACGATGGAATCCGGCTTCGGACCAATAAAGATAAGTCCCAAGTCATTACACATTTCGGCAAAACCGTCATTTTCCGCAAGAAAACCGTATCCGGGGTGAATTGCATCAGCACCGGTGATGTGAGCAGCCGAAAAGATTGCGTTTTTGTTGAGGTAGCTGTCTTTTCCGAGTGGTGGTCCTATGCACACAGCTTCATCGGCGTATTTTACATGAAGAGACGAAACGTCAGCAGTCGAATAGACAGCGACAGTTTTGATCCCAAGTTCATGACAAGCGCGAATGATACGTAAAGCAATTTCACTTCTATTGGCAATGAGTACTTTTTTTATCATAGTATTGTAAGTCAAAGTGAAAATTTATCCTAATTGGATTTCAAAGAGAGGTTGATTGTATTCAACGGGTTTTGCATTGTCCACCAAACATCGAACAACGGTTCCTGAAACATCTGATTCAATTTCATTCATCAGTTTCATTGCTTCCACAATGCAAAGCGGCGACCCTACACTAACTTTGTCACCCACTTTAACGAAAGGTGGTGCTTCAGGAGCAGAAGCTCTGTAGAAAGTCCCAACGATTGGCGAGTGAATGATATGTAAGTTTGCTGCCGGAGCAGGAGGAATAATCTCCGCATTGGGAGTATGAGCTATTTGAGGTGGCTGTTGATGTTGAATGTTTTGGGGCACGTGAACAGGAGCAGGGGTACTGGTAACCATTTGCACAGTTTGTTGTGCCGGCTGTCGAGAAAGATGTACTTTAGTGCCTTCTTCTTCAATAGACAACTCAGTAGCAGTACTTTGATCGAAGAGTTGCATTAGTTGTTTGAGATATTCGATTTCCATTGTGTAAACTCCAAGTATGTCGTTAAAAAAGAAAAAGCGTGCTTCTGTGCAAAAAAAAGAAACACGCTTTTATGTTCAATAGATTACATAATTATTCTTTAACGCGCTCGACATAATCGCCTGTGCGCGTATCAATTTTCAGTAAATCACCTTCATTTACGAAGATAGGAACTTTGACTTCAGCCCCTGTTTCGAGAGTTGCGGGTTTAGAAACGTTTGTAGCTGTATCACCACGCACACCGGGTTCCGTTTGAGTTACGCGTAACATAACATTCGGTGGCAATTCTACAGATAGTGCTACAGAGTCATTGAAAGCGATTGCTGCTTCTTGCCCTTCTTTCATGAGTCTTGCTTGATTACCAACAAGCTCAGCATTAATAGGGAATTGATCATAAGTTTCATTGTCCATAAACACAAACATCTCGCCGTCCCGATACAAATATTGATAGTTTTTCTTTTCAACACGAACAAATTCAATAGTCTCACCGGAGCGAAAGCGATTTTCAAGCAACTTCCCATTTTTGAGATTGCGCATCGTCACTTGATAAAAAGCACGAAGATTACCGGGTGTTCGGTGTTCGGATTCAATAACAGTGCATAATTCATTGTTATACTTGATAACCGCACCTGGACGTAAATCGGCTGTAGTACCCATATTCCCTTGATTAAAATTAGATTGATGTTAAAAGCGGTGGAGGTTCCGAGCGGATTCGAACCGCTGTAGGAGCTTTTGCAGAGCTCTGCCCAGCCACTAGGCGACGGAACCGTTGTCAAATTTGAGTCGCAAAAATAGTGTAAAAAGTGCAATTGACAATTTTTTAGATCAAATGAGCTGAATGATTATCTAACTTTTTCCTGATACTGTGGTCGGTATTTGGTATCTGCTTTTTGCTAGAAAGACACCTGCTATAATAAGCAATATAGATATCCATTGTGCCTGAGAAAGCCCAAAGTAAAGGGGATTAAGACGAATAAATTCAACGCATAATCTTTCTATACCTGCAAAAACTAAGTATGCACCAAACATAAAGCCGGATTGAGGAAACTTCTTTTGCATTTGCCAAAGTATAATGAACACGAGGAACATCGATAATGTTTCGTAAATTGGAGCAGGATGTACGAGGATATCTTCGGGTATTGGCTTTGCTGGAAATATATTCTTAAATTGTTCTACCAAATCTGCATTACGTGAAGAAAGTGTAGAAACAATACCTTTGGAATACGACATAGCCCATGGTACATCAGTCGGAATACCATAATCACCATCTCCGGAAAGTTGACATCCGATTCTCCCTATCCCGTATCCTGCTGTCAGGGACAAAGTAGATGCATCCGCAATGGTAAAAAAGTCTAATTTTTTGATGCGTATATAGATATAAATTATACTAGTTGCAAGAATGAACCCGCCCAAGAAAGTTAAACCGGCACCACTCAGCATGGTTCCTTTTGGGTCAGTAAGAAACTCGTTAAAATTTTCTAAGATATGAAAGAGTTTCGCTCCCCCAATACCACCAAGGAGTGCCAAAAGGGTAATATTTGAAGCATGTATTTCGGCATGCGGAACCAGACGACGACGCAATCCGGCACTAAGAAAATAATTTGCCGATAGATAAGCTAAGGCAACCATTACACCAAAACTATATATCGGAACTGTGATACCAAAAAATGGTATGGGTATTTCAAGAAGTACCGGAATCATATTAGATTAAATATTGGACAAAAATGTGTCGGTTTAATTATTTTGAAGAAGCATCTGAAGCTACCATGTTTAAAAACGACGCTGCTTGCCGGAATTCTGTTTCCAATTCAAAGGTAAACAGCTCTAAATCTAAATCCTTGAGATGCGGTGAAAAATCACACAGGATTTGCCATGAATTATCATTCGACAAATCAACGCTAAAAATACCTTCATCAATGCTTGCTCCCCACATTTCACATAATATATCCGCAACACGGACAAGAGCAACAACTTCTTTGTGATTATCTGTTAACTTCGAAGCATCGTTATGATGACCGGCAATATGTTGCAGTTCTTTCGGAAGTTTCCACAAGCGCGCAATGAGTTCACCGACAACAAGATGGTCAACACCAAAGACACGCAGTTCTGCGTCCGTATCAGGAATATGCTCTTCTGTTATAATTTGTACAACTTTTTCATAGTTTTCCGGATCGAATTGGATCATAGCCATTTTACCAATATCATGGAGTAAGCCACCAATAAACTCTACTTCTTTAAAGTTACGTTTGATCTTGACAGCAAGGTTTTTTGCCACCATACCCGTGCACGAAGAATGATACCAGAATTTCTTCATGTGTTCAGCACTCTTAGATCGTGATAACAAGATAAACTTTGAGAAAATTGATACGCTCAGCACTATGTTAGCAACCCTGTTAAGTCCAAGTGCAAGAACAGCTTGTTGTAGTGATGTTACATTTGAACGAATTGCATAAAGTGGGGAGTTTGCCATCTGCAATATTTTGAGCGTTAATGCAGGGTCGGTTTCTAACACATTTGTGATTTCACGCACATCAGCATTTGCGTTTTCAAGTAAAGACAAAACTTTCCCTGCAACGGGTGGAAGTGTTGCAAACTCTTGTGCTCCGCCAATAGTATCTAATAATGACATAACTCTCCATTACGTAAAAAGTAGAGGAAACGACTTTAGCTATGACGAAAATAATGAAAAGAAATCGAAATGCAATTGAATTTTTTCTAAAAAAGTCATATACGTCCAATTTAACCAACAACTATTGCGTAATGAGAATGCTTAGGTTTCGGCAGGCTGCGTTTCAGTATCCAAGGATTTAACATCTTTACATTTTTGTATGTTGTTGAGTGCTGTTGTGCCCATTGGCTGAGATTCGAGATTTCATCGTGAACATTTACTATGTTCTCGGTCTGCAAACTGGGGTAAGCATCTTCTGGAAATCCGAATTGTTCTCTATGTTCAAAAATATATTTTATTACTGCAATTCTGAATACATATCGAGAAGTTTCCTCGTTAAGGTAGAGATCTTCAAACTTTTCAGTGTTTTGAAATGCACAATCGTTTTCCAAGCCTGTGTAACCCATGTTATAGCCGGCGGCTGCCATGAGCCAACTGCGAAATCTGCGATGCCCTCCACGCAAGTAAGTCAGTGCTGCGTACGTGCTTTTTTTTGGGTGACGTCTCTCATCAATATACTCATCAACTTGTAAACCGAAAGAACGAGCTGTCTCCGGCATAAATTGCCATAATCCGACAGCATCTTTGCCTGAACGTGCCATATATAGTGCACTCTCAGCAACAGGTAAGTATTTTAAATCATCGGGCATATTCTCTTTACGAAGTGCTGTCTCAAATAAAGAAAAGTATTTGCCGGCTCTTTTGAAATATAACTGTAATTGACCGGGTTGCTGTATATTAAGGAGAAATTCTCGTTCAGCACGTTCTCGCAACTCCGGATTCAATAATGATATTTTTTCTCCGCAAAACTCAAGATTATCGGGTAAACTCAACGAAGAAAAAGCTTTAAAGACAGGTTGTAGTGTTCGAGGGGATTGAAACTCTTCACCATGCGAACTCTGAAACTTCTCACAACCGTTTGTTCCTATCAGTAACAGACAAAAAATAAATATCAAAGTTTGTTTATTGTTCATAAATTTCAGTTAATTGTGAGTTGCCGAAAGATTAATGTATTTATTGCACCATACTTTTTCGCGAAGTTCATTTGTTGCTATGCAGACAATCCCGCTTCGCTGTCTAATGTTCTCTATTATTGTTGTCACGAATTCTATTCCCAACTCATCTAAATTTGAAGTAGGTTCATCTAAAAAAAGTATATTCGGTTCATGAATAACAGCTAAAACAAGTTTAGCCCTTTGTTGCATTCCCGATGAGTAATATCTGATGAGTTGATGTTCGCGATCTTTTAACTGAGCAGAGGATATGACAGAATTATACACATCATTTGATAATGGAATACCTCTTATTGAAGACAAATAATGACATAACTCGAACAATGTAAATTCATCATATAATGCAATGTACGGAGCAGAATAGCCGCAATACAGACGTAATGAATCATGATGAATAGTTTTATGTTGAATTTCAATTTTCACACTTCCGATTGTTGGTTGTATAAGCCCACTTATGATTTTTAAAAGTGTAGATTTGCCTGAGCCATTATTGCCATATAATCCAATCACATCACCGGATTGAGCCGAAAATGTAATATCGGTAAGAATTTCTTTCTGTTCATTGTATCCAAAATGGACATTTTTTATTGAAATTCTAATGTTATTGTAAACTTCACTCATAACGTTCCAGTGAAAAGGTTTCGCCCAAATACCTGTTGCGCACTTCTTCATTATCTGCTAACTCCTTCGCAGTGCCAGATGCGAAAACAGTGCCATCAATGAGAATATACGCACGATCTGTGATTGATAGAGTTTCGTGAACATTGTGGTCTGTTATCAAAATACCTAAACCACGTTGTTTGAGACCAAGAACAAGGTGCATAATCTCTTCAACCGTGATTGGGTCAATTCCTGCAAAAGGTTCATCCAATAGAATAAATTTTGGATTTGATGCCAATGCCCTTGCAATTTCGCATCGTCGTCTTTCGCCCCCGGATAACATATACCCCATACTTTTGCGAATATGTGTAATACGAAAGTCTTCAAGTAACTGTTCTAATTTTTCTTTTCGCTGTACACGACTAAATGATTGTAATTGAAGTATCGCCATTATGTTGTTTTCTACTGTCATTTTACGAAATATTGACGGCTCTTGGGGCAAATACGATATTCCCATTCTTGCACGCCTGTACATTGCACTTGCCGTAATATCTTTACCATCAAAAAGAATTTTTCCGCGTGATGGTTTAACTACTCCGACGATCATATAAAATGATGTAGTTTTTCCGGCACCGTTGGGTCCTAATAATCCAACCACTTCCCCTTGTTGAAGTTCGTATGACACACCGCGAACAACAGTTTTTTTTCCATACGCTTTCTCAATGTTCTCGGCTTTCACTAATGATATTGCTTGTTCTGAAACTATCATGGAAGTAATGAATAAATATGTGAAGTAATGTTCTCAACGCAATTGTCCCAAGTAACCGGTCTGCCGACAATGTCTTCTAAATTTGTCGAGGTTTTTCGTAAAGAGCTAAGCAAATGGGATGTATTGACTTCGGTACTATTATGTAAAAGTGAAAAAATTGTTTCATGACTTCGGTCAAGTAAAATTGAGCCGTGTTGTAACAAAACGTTTTTGTACATCCTTTGCGCACTGCCAACGATTTTTTTTTCTTGGAATTTCAACTCATAGCGTGCCGAACTTGAAAAACACATTTTACTTGCGTCTGGATTTGTACGTCTGAAATTCCTAATTTGAGAGTTGTTTTTTTCGAATGTAATTTCAGAAGAATATGATCGCAGGCATCCTAATAGTAAGGAATGTATGTTTTTGTACCATTGCTGCTGATTATCGCAATGTGTGATAATTGAGTATGTTACTTCGTTTGCATGCAAAACGGCTCTTCCACCGGTAGGTCTTCTAACAATTCCTATTCCTCTTTTACTACACTCTGACACTGAAATATGATCCAAATTTTGATGAAAACCAATCGAAACTGTCCAAGGTTTCCATCCATAAAGTCGTATTATCGGAGGTGTCTCTTTAGATTGCAGTTTTTGTACATGTTCTAAATCC
>JAYRWZ010000589.1:0-1775 GCA_041917875.1 Chloroflexota bacterium
CCTGCAAGTAATTCACTTGTATTTATTGTGAAGGAATTTGCTCCTTCTACAGCGGTCACAGAATATTGTCCGACAATAGCACCGACAGCATCATAGATATTGATTTGTACATTATTGCCTTGTTGAGCCGTAAAATGGACGGTGGTTGATGTTTGTGCAGGATTAGGAACAATGCCATTACCTGATTGAGCCACTGTTTCTTCGTCAATGCCAACGCTGACAGCCGGTGATAAAGATTGTTGTACTTCAGTAATAGTGGCATCGCCTTCAACAATTACTTCTGAAATTGCCGGTGTATAGCCCACACGTTCGATATGAAGAGTATAAGTGCCTTTACTGAGAGTATTCATTTCAAAAAGTCCTTGTGCATCGGAAAGCGCAAAGTCACGTACAATGCCTTGTGCATCAACAGCATAAGCAATAGCACCGCTCATTGGTTCAGCACCTTGCACATTATCGGTTTTAATGCTTGGTCCATTTTTACGTACCCATCCGCGAATACCCGCTTTACCAAGCAAGGAACGCAAATCATTAAGTTTGATGGCAATTTGCGATGTGCTGTTTTCTGTGACAGTCACAAAACTTGCTTTTTGCCATTCAAGTGTTGCAAAATCATTGAGTTTGTAGAATCCGGGAATGGCTGTTAAGCCCGTAGGGAAGGCAAAAAATACATAAGAACCGGGTTTGAGTTTTTCAAAATTAAAATTACCATCGGGTGCATTAGCAGAGCGAACAGTAATTCCCGCTACACCTTCATTTGTTGTTGGTAAACGGAAAGCAATCACCGAAGATGAAAGTGGAGCACCTGCGCTATTTGTCACAATACCCGCAATGCGATTATTTTCTTGTTGAGTGCATGGTGTAAGATTAAAATCAATGCTATCTATTGCTTGAGCATTGCCGCGTAAAGAGAGCACTGTTGCTTGGGTTCTGTCATTGGTTTGTTTGTAATATTGCTCTACATAGCACAACGTTGTTCCCATGCCATTGCGCATTAAACCGCAATGTACGATATAATCGCCTTCGGGTAATTCAATATTATACATTCCGCCATTGCCTGTTATTGCGCTGAATGTTTGACCGCCACCGTTGGCACTACGATTGACATTGATAAAGCTGACAAGAGCAAGATCAATATTTTTACGTTCTTGACCCGTTATATCGGATACTTGTCCGACGACTCTGTATGTCTTAGGAACGGAAAAAGCATTTAATACAAAATTTACTTCGGCAGTATCGCCGCATTGAATAGAAATCGGTGTGGCAAGTGTAAAATCTTTGACATTATCATGAAATTCGGGATCATAGCCATAAGCGCTGCAATACAAACGATAATTATCTGTTTGAACAGGTAAAATATAAAAACCATCAACAATTTTACTCACAAAAAGCGCGCTGTCTGGACCATTGGTGTTTGCGTTTTCGCCGAATGCAACCACATATCCATCGTTGATATTATTGCCTTGTTCATCTTTAACTGTGCCAAAGAATTTTGCGGGTTTCAAAGGACAATCAAGCACAACAAAATTCACGACATGAAATCCGGTTTGGCTGACAGGCAAATTTTGTTCATTGACAACAGTAAAATAGCCTGTAAATCTACCGGGTTTGCTTGGTGTATAAGTAAAAAGTCCTGTTTTTTGATCGAAGTTGAAAGAACTCAAATATGATGACGGATTGCCCGAAAAATCTTCTTGAATACGGGTGCCGGCTGGCAAACCATTTGCCCATGTATTGCCATAATCGGTGGAAAAGCGAGCAGTTGCTTTATAGGA